>CAZUGB010000209.1:0-25258 GCA_964619925.1 uncultured Candidatus Cloacimonadota bacterium | reverse complement strand
ATAAATTTCTTATGGAAAAGAAAGAAATCAAAGTTTATTCTAAAAAGTTTAAAGCATTAATTATAAGCATTTTTGCAATCGCATTTCTACTAACAATTTTTAATTTTATCTTAAAATATCAAATTAAACAAAAAACCTATTTATTAAAAAAAGAAATAGAAAAACAACAAATCTCAGAGCAAAAAATTAAACATCTAAATAACATTCTTTACACTATTAGAGATATTAATCAATTGATAACAAGAGAAACAAATACCGAAAAATTGCTAAATAGAGTTTGCAAAATTATGATAAAATACAAAGGATATTCTAAAATTTGGATTGCTTTATTTGATAACTCTTTAAAATTAATATCATTTAACCATAAAGGTTTGGGAGAAGGTGCGGACAAACTTTTGGAAATACTTAAAAATCATGAAATGGCATTGATTTTGTTTAATAAATTAAGTGCTGAGAAAGTTCTTGTAATAAAAGACATGGATAAAATTCGCAATAATTGTTCTATCATGAATTTTATACATGATAAAATGCTAATGACAATTAAGATGGATATAACCGAAAACCTTATCGGTATTATTAGTGTAGCTATCCACGAAAGTGCATTATTTACAGATGAAGAAGAAGAACTCTTTAAAGAAGTATCCCAAGATATTGAATTTGCTCTAAAAAAAATCGAAGAAAGAAAAAAAAGTAAATTAACCGAGAACAAACTAAAAGAAACTCAACAAAATTATAAACTTTTGGCACAAACCATACCCGATATTGTTTTGATATTGGATCTGGAAGGCAAAATTTTATATGCCAATCCGAAAGGAAAAATACTATCGGGTTTGAAAGAAAAAGAAATTATTTATAAGAATATCAGGGAATTTCTTCCCCAAACCGATTTGAAAATGATTGAAGCAAATTTTGAAAAACGAAAAGCCGGTCTTACGGATACATTAGTTTATGAAACAACCTATATAAAAAGAAACGGCGAAAAAATCCCTCTGGAAATTACTTCCACACCAATTATGGAGAATAATAAAATTCGAAAATTGCTTGTAATAGCACACGATATTACAAATCGAAAAAAACAAATGGAAATAATTAAAAAAAATCTTTCGGAAAAAGAAATACTTTTAAGAGAACTTTATCACCGAACAAAAAACAATATGCAAATAATTTCATCAATGATCTCTATCCAATCCCGAAAATTCAAAGACAGAGAAATAAGAAACTCTTTTAAAGAAATAATCAATAAAATCAATGCTATGGCTTTGGTTCATCAGAGATTATATGAAACTAACGATCTCTCCAAAATAAATTTAAAAAACTACATCTTAGATATATTGAATCTGCTAAAAAACAGCTACTTGGTCAATATAGAAAAAATATCAACCAAATTGGAACTTGAAGATGTATTAATTAATATGGATTATGCCTTGAATATCGGTTTGGTTTTAAACGAACTTTTTACAAATATTTTCAAATATGCTTTCCCTAATGAAACCAAAGGTATGGTATATGTTTCACTTCATAAAGATATAGACAATACTATTCATCTGGTAATACGTGACAACGGTTTCGGTTTGCCGCCGGATACCAATTTAAGAGAATCAAAATCAATGGGATTGCAAACGATTTTTTCATTGGTAGAATACAAAATGAACGGAGAAATTTCTTATTCCATAGATAACGGTATCAGGTGGGATATTAAATTCAAAGCTACTTAATTATAAAAATATGAAAGTTCGTTTAATTTATTAATTTTTTTTAGAGCTTCAATTACCAATTTTTTATTTTTCGGTTCAAACCACTGTATCAATGCTTTTTGAAGGCGAATTTCTCGTCCTTTGGGAACATTGATTTTGTTTTTTTTCAAATCATATCCGGTATAATACATAAGTGTGCTGGCAGACATAGGTGTGGGAGTAAATTCTTGAATTTGTCTTAATTTGATATTCTTCTTTTTAAGATATTTGGCTAATTCCAATGTGTCAATTAATGAAGAACCGGGATGTCCCACAATGATATATGGAACTATTGCCTGTTTTTTACCGAACATTTTGCTATATTCCAAAAATTTACTTGTGAATTTTTCATACAAACCGAAATCGGGTTTATACATATGTTTCAGGACTTTTTTGCTTTTATGCTCAGGAGCTAATTTTAATAATCCGCCGGTGTATTTTTCCGCAATTGTTTTTGTGTATTTTTCATCATTTATAGCCAAATCAAATCGAATTCCCGAGGCAATGTAAATATGTTTTATTTTATGGTTTGCACTTACTTCTTTAAGAAGTTTCATATTGGGTTTGTGAGAAGTTTTTAGATGCTTGCAAATAGTGGGATAAATGCAAGATTTTCTTAAACAAGTTTCGCTAATTCCCAATTTACAAGTCATCTTATACATATTTGCCGTAGGTCCGCCAACATCCGAAATAGTACCTTTGAAATAAGGCATTTGGGTAATTTTATCTATTTCCGATTTTACGGATTCGATACTTCTTGATTGAATTGTTTTTCCTTGATGATAGCCGATAGCACAAAAATTACAACCGCCGAAACATCCTCTATGAGATACCACCGAAGTTTTTATCTGTTCAAATGCTTTAATAATTTTACCCTGATATTTTGGATGCGGTTTTCTTTCGAAAGGCAGATTGTAAATAAAATCCATTTCTTTTGTACTTAGAGAATGTGCAGGCGGATTATGTTTTAGATACCTGCCGGCAAACTTCTGATATATAATTTTTGTTCTGTAATATCTTTCAAAATCGATATTCATTTTATAAAAATCTTCTTTACTAAAACCTTTTGAATATTCTTTAAAGAAAAAACCTTCGTCATCCGGATTTTTAACGGAGGTAACAGTTCCTCTGATATCGGTAATCTCTTTTATTGAAAACCCGCTATTTAACTTTTGAGCTATTTCCAATGTTTGCTTTTCACCCATACCATATACAATTATATCGGCTTTGGGGTCGAAAAGAATGGAATTTCTCAGTTTATCTTGCCAATAATCATAATGAGGTATTCTACGCATACTGGCTTCTATTCCGCCAATAACCACGGGAATATTGTGAAAAAGTTTTCTTATCATCTGAGAATAAACTATCACCGCTCTGTCGGGTCTTTTGGTTATATCACCGTTCGGAGAATAATTATCATAAGATCGTATCTTTTTTTGAGCCGTATATCTGTTTATCATTGAATCCATATTACCCGATGTGATACCGAAAAAAAGACGGGGTTTACCCAATTTAAGAAAATCATTATCTTCTTTCCAATTCGGTTGATCTATAATACCCACGCTAAAACCGTTTGCGTATAAATAATGAGCAATAATAGAAGCTCCGAAACTCGGATGATCCACATAGGCATCACCGGTTATTATGATTATATCAAGTTGTGAAATACCAATTTTTTTTAATTCTTTTTTAGTGGTGGGAAAAAACATAAAAAAAAAGCGACTTTTTTCAAAGCCGCTTCAAAGGTAATGATAAATAATTATTGATTAACTCGAATAACATTTATTGCTTGAATACCTTTCTCAGTTTCAACTGTGTCAAATTGAACATCCTCGTTTTCATCCAATTCTTTTTGAATGTTAGGAGAATTAGTAACGATTGAACGCCAATGGACGAAGTATTCTTTTTCATCTTCGCCGATAATAAAGCCATAACCTTTTGTTCGGTTAAACCATTTTACTTTTCCTTGCATAAGTAAAACCTCCAAATTTAATGTAGCCATAAAAAAAAAGAGTGAAAGACTGACAAGCTTTTTTTATTCAAAACAATATTTATTTCAAATCAAAATTCCGAAGGCTTTTAAATATTTCTTATAACTTCATACGTGAAAGTATCTAACACTCCGTAAAAAAATTACAACCCGATTATTTATCATTTAAACTATCCGTTTTATTTGAAAATCATAGCACTATGTTTCTTCCTTTTTTAATGAAAATTATATGGGAAAAAAACTTTTGACACAAAACACATTTCAAACAGATTTACGTTGTAAGGAAGTTATTTGTGAAAATAAATTTTCTTGTATTTTCTTTATTAATCTTTACCTCTTTACTTTTTGGTTTGGAAGTGGGAGGACATATCACGCAAGATACCATTTGGGGACCGGAAAATAATCCTTATCTGGTTACCGAGAATTTATATGTGGACAATAATGTTACACTAACCGTTTTGCCCGGTACGGAAATAAAAATCAAAGCCGCTCCTTATGACGTTCCCAATGCCGTTGATTTGTATTTTATCTATTCTCCGAATAATCATAATCTTGCAAAGCTAATTTGGGTTAACGGAAGAATCATAGCAAACGGGACGAAAGAAAATCCGATTATAGACATAGGTCCATATGAATACGGAGCTCCGAATTTAATATGACTTCTTTATATCCTTATCTAACTTCGAACGAACAAACGCTTTCCACACCGAGCAACACTATCCTTTCATCCAATTATCCCAATCCTTTCAACCCGAGCACAACCATAAGTTACGAACTTTACGAATCGGGTAAAACCGTAATGGAAATATACAACTTAAAAGGACAAAAGGTTATCACTCTGATAAACAAATATCTTGAAAAGGGAAAACACAGTATCATCTGGAACGGTAAAGACAAACATGGCAAAAACGTAGCTTCCGGTGTATATCTATATAAGATTACTTCAAATAAAAATACTCTAATAAAAAAAATGCTACTGGTTAAATAAAATTTTTAAGCCGAGACAAAACAAAAAATCTACTTTTTCTCCTTATATTTCAATTGACGCAATTTGTATAATTAATTTTTTCGATTTTCGGAGGTTGAATAAATATGAAAATGATACCGTTAATTCTTATTGTATTAATGCTTATTACAAGCTTAACTGCCAAATCTTTTACAAAAAAAGATTATACTTTTTTTAATAGTAAAACCCAAAAGCCCGTATCAATTAAGGAACTGGCAAAAGAAACAAAAGATTACAACGTTTTATTTTTCGGAGAACTGCATGATGATGCTCTGATACATTATCTTGAAAAAGAATTACTTTATAACCTTACGAAATATCATAATAAGATAGCCATTTCCATGGAAATGTTTGAAAGAGACACTCAACCCGTATTAAATCAATATTTGCAAGGTAAAATAAGCGAAAAAGAATTTTTGAAAAAATCAAGAGCTTGGCCTAATTATCTTACCGACTATAAACCTATCATAGAATTTGCAAAAAAACATCATATTGACGTAATTGCGGCAAATGTTCCACGCAGATATGCGGCAATGATTAATAAGAAAGGCATTAATGCATTGGATAATCTACCTGAAAACGAAAAAAGATATGTCGCACAAAAACTCAAAGTATTGAATGGGAAATATAAAAAAGTATTCATTCAAACAATGGCTGCCAATATGGGTGGAACAAACTCCCCAATGATGGCGAAAATGTTTGATAACATATATGCCGCCCAATGCTTAAAAGACGATACCATGGCGGAAAGTATATACAACTATCTCAAATCTCACCCGAATACTTTTGTAATTCATTACAATGGTGATTTTCATAGCAATTCGCATCTCGGAACCGCCGAAAAACTGCAACTACTGGATAAAACACTTAAAATAGCGGTTATTTCTCCTATTGTTATCCCGAATGATAAAAAACCGTATTTTGTCGAAAAAGAAAAAGATACGGGAGATTACCTATTGGTAATGCATCGTTTTTCACAAGACAAGGAAATTTCTCAGACTACCGCCCAAAAAATGTTTAAAAACGTTCATAATGCTATTGAATCTCATAAAATAAACATTTCTTTGAATCCACAAGATCATACATTAAAAGGATTTGACGAAATTATATTATCAAAACCGATTTCCGTAACGGATACGCTATTTTTATTATCTGCATATGACGTAAAAAAAATTATCGCAAATAACCAAAGAGTTCCCTTTACAATAAATAACAAAGATGAAGATTATCAGGAAATTGTTGTAATGGCTCACGGTATGCTGAAAAAGTTAAAGATTTTCTACGAAGGCACGGTATATTTTCCGCTTGCAGGCAGAAATTTGAACCAAACTCACGATTCCACAAAGGGAATAATTTCGGTTAGCGAAAACGAAGGGATATATCTTCCCGGTGCTAATTGGTATCCTTTTATGAATGATGAGATTGCATCTTTTGATGTAACGGCCGTATGCCCGAAAGAGGTATCGCTTATCACTTCGGGAAAAGAAGATGTTCAAATTCAAAACGACAAAAAGTTATATCATTGGAAAACCGAATTGGATGTGGATCATATCTCTTTGGTGGGAAACAAATTCATTAAAGATTCCAAAGAAGTAAACGGTGTTGTTTTATCCACATATCTTTTGAAAGACGATGCAAAATTTTCCAAAACTTACCTTGATGCCATGGAAAAATATTTAAAAAATTACAGTGAATTATTCGGAAAATATCCGTTTTCTTCATTTAGTGTGGTAGAAAACTTTTTTGCATCGGGTTTCGGAATGCCGAACTACACCGTATTAGCCAAAGCAATAGTAAAAATGCCTTTTGTAACTCTATCTCCCGGAGTGATTGCTCATGAATTTTGTCATAATTGGTGGGGAAATAGCGTTTATGTGGATTATCAAAAAGGTAATTGGTGTGAAGCCGCTACGGTATTTTCATCGAATTATTATTGGAATTATATCGATAATAAACCACAAAAAGCCCTTGAATGGCGAAAAAGTGCAATTATGGAAATTAATCTTTTGCCAAAAGAAAAAAACTTTCCTCTAATCAAATTTACCTATCAGCACAATGACGACGAAGCCACAATCGGTTATCAAAAAGGTGCTTTTTTATTTATCACCTTGTATCAAATTATGGGAAAAGAAAATTTCTTCGACGCATTTAAAGATTATTATAAAACTTACAAAGGTAAAATTGCATATTGGACAGATATCAGAGATATATTTAAAAAACATCTGCCAAAGGAAAAAACGGACAAATATCCAATGGATAAATTTTTTGATAAATGGCTTAATACTACCGAATTACCGGAATTTACCATAGAAAACATTTCATATCAAAAAAATAACTTACAATTCAATATCATTCAAAAAAACATTGTTTTCTACCAAAATATGCCCGTAAAAATCAATTATAAAGATGATTCGGAAATACACTATTTCGATGTGGTTTCCAAAGAAACAAATTGCCGGATTAAAACAAGCCGAAAACCGATTTCTATAGAACTTGATCCGCAGAATTTTGTATTAAAAAAACTGCCGCAAACCGCAATGCCATACAGCTTGAATAGAACGCTAAACGATAATCCGCTAATTATTTTACCCGATAAAGGCAACCTATTACCAAGATTGCAAATGGTAGTATCAATGTTAAAAAGAAGCGGCTATAACATCAAATCGAAAAAAGCTTCCGAAATCACGGATAACGATCTGAAAAATAATTCGCTTTTCTTGTTCGGTAGCATCGAAAACAATCCTATTATAAGCAAAATAAAAATGCCTGACGGTTTTGGAATTTCCCGAAATGAAATCAAAGTCAAAAACAAAAAATATACATCCGATAAATCTTCCGTTTTAATAAGCTTCGCTTCACCTTTTAATAACAAAAAATTTATCAGCATCTACTCGTGGAACAGCGATAATGCGATAACATCATTTAGAAAAATGTTTCATTATATGAACGATTCTTGGCAAGTATTCGATTTAACAAAAAAACAAACCGGTGCCTTGGAAAGCGGCAAAATTTTTACAAACGGAAAAAATCCCTTTATCTATAAGGTAAAATGATACAAAAATTACAAAATCTAATGCCCTCTTTCGCAAATTCGCCTATTCTTTTAAAGGGTATTAAATCCGTCATCATTATTTTTATTTTTTGGATACTAACTAAAATTTTACACAAGATTATCAAAAATTCATCAATGGAGAATGCATCAAAATTCAGATGGAAAAAGATAGTTACTTATTCTTCCGTTTTGATTACCTTTTTTTTGGTAGGTAGAATTTGGTACGAAGGCGTTCAGGCATTAGCCACATTCTTCGGATTATTCTCTGCGGGTTTGGCAATAGCCTTAAAGGAATTGATTGCAAATATAGCGGGTTGGCTTTTTATCTTATTTAGAAAACCTTTTATAGTAACCGATAGGATACAAATAGGAGATTTTGCAGGCGATGTAATAGATCAAGATATTTTTCAATTTACGATTTTGGAAATAAGAAACTGGGTGGATGCCGATCAAACCACCGGACGAATTATTCACATACCTAACGGGAAAATATTTACCCAAAATCTTGTAAATTATACACAAGGCTTTAATTATATTTGGAACGAAATAGGCGTTTTGATTACATTTGAAAGTAATTGGAAAAAAGCAAAAACAATCCTTAATAAAATTGTGAACAATTTCCCCGATAAAATATCCAAGCAGATTCAAAACCAAATCAAAAAAGCATCCGAAAAGTTTCTTTTGAATAATATCGATTTATCGCCGCAGGTCTATACCGATGTAAAAGACAGTGGTGTTCTTTTAACCGTTCGTTATCTTTGCGAACCGAATAAACGAAGAAAAACCGCACAGGATATTTGGGAAGCCATACTTACGGAGTTTGCGAAAGCGGACGATATTGATCTGGCTTATCCTACTTATAGAGTCTTTAATAATCGCTTTGAGGGTAAAGTAAAATAATAAGGTTGATATTTTTTTTGTTCTATGTAACGGATAAATTAATAACATCCACAAAAAACTTTACAAAGAAACTCCCTAAATTTCCTTTGCTCCAAATCTAAAAGGAGGAATAGACATGGCATTATCAAAAGAGGCCAAATTGGCGATCATGGAAGAGTTTAAACTCCATGATTCAGACACGGGATCACCGGAAGTTCAAGTTGCTTTGCTTACTCACAGAATTAAAGACATCACCGAACACCTAAAAGTTCACAAAAAAGATTTTCATACTCGAAGAGGTTTGCTAAAACTTATCGGGAAACGAAGAAGACTACTTGATTATCTTAAAGAAAAAGATATTGAACGTTATAGAAAATTAATCAAAGCCCTTGGAATCAGAAAGTAAAATTAAAAGGGAGTTCTTCTCCCTTTTTTACTTTTTTCAAGGCACAGTTAAAGTTACGAATTTTAAGGAGTAATTATGCATAATTTTAACATTATAAAACAAACAATCAATTTTGCGGGAAGAGATTTAACACTCGAAACAGGCAGAATAGCAAAACAAGCAGGTGGAGCCGTTTTATTAACTTATGGCAAAACCACGATTTTAGTTACCGCTACGGCATCAAAAGAAGTGCAGGAAGGACAGGATTTCTTTCCTCTCACCGTGGATGTGATAGAAAAAATGTACGCTTCGGGTAAAATTCCCGGAGGTTTTTTCAAAAGAGAAGCAAAACCCTCTACCAAAGCCACACTTACGGCAAGATTGATAGACAGAGCAATTCGTCCTATGTTTCCCGAAGGCTTTAGAAATGCGGTTCATGTGGTAGTTACCGTTCTTTCGTATGATAATGAAAATGAACCCGGCACCATAGGGATTTTGGGAGCTTCGGCGGCTCTTATGATTTCCGATATACCTTTTTCCGAACCGGTAGCGGGCATCAAAGTGGGAATAATCGACGATAACATTGTAATCAACCCCACGGTAAAACAAATGGACGATTCACTTCTGGATTTGGATTTGGCAGGTTCGGCATCTTCGATAGTTATGATAGAATCCGGCGCAAAAGAAATTGTGGAAGAAAAATTGATGGAAGCGGTATTTTCGGGACATGAAGCAATTCAAGAGCTTATAAAAATTCAAAACGAATTCGCCGCAAAAGCCGGAAAAGAAAAAATGGAATACACGCTTGCCACCATTCCGGAAGATTTGATAAACGAAATGATTGAAAAATACGGCGAAAAGATAAAAGAAAATGCCAATATCTCAGGCAAACAAGAAAGAAACAACGCCTTTGATAAGACGGAAGAACAAATTTTGGAAGATTATCAAAATTCACTTTCCGAAGAAGAATTTGAAGAAAAAAAATCTCTTTTGAAAAAAACTTATGAACATCTCATAAAAAAATATGTTCGCGAAGCGATTTTATATCACCACCACAGAGTTGACGGCAGAGATTTGGACGATATTCGACCGATTACCTGCGAAATAGATATTTTACCCATTGTTCACGGCTCAGCTTTATTCACACGAGGCGAAACCCAATCTTTGGGAACGGTAACGCTTGGCACCGAATCGGACGAACAGATAATCGATAATCTGGAAGAAGACACCCGAAAGGGATATTTTTTACATTATAATTTTCCACCTTACAGTGTAGGTGAAGCGGGATTTATGAGAGGTCCCGGAAGAAGAGAATTAGGTCACGGTGCTTTGGCGGAAAGAGCATTATTACCTGTTATGCCCTCCAAAGAAGAATTTCCTTACACCATTAGAATTGTTTCCGACATCACCGAATCAAACGGTTCTTCATCCATGGCTACGGTTTGCAGCGGCACACTTAGTTTAATGGCCGCCGGCGTTCCTATAAAAAAACCTGTTGCGGGTATTGCAAACGGACTTATCAAAGAAGGTGACGATTATGTGGTTCTCACGGATATTATGGGTCTGGAAGATCATCTTGGCGATATGGATTTTAAGGTAACCGGTACCAGAGACGGTATCACCGCCATGCAAATGGATATTAAAATAAAAGGAATCACGAAAGAAATAATGCAAATAGCTTTGGAAAAAGCAAAAAGAGCAAGATTATATATTTTGGATTTGATCACTCAAACAATCCCCGAACCGAGAAAGGAACTCGCACCCACGGCACCGAGAATAGAACAAATGAAAGTAGATCCTTCCAAAATTGGCGAAATTATCGGTCAGGGCGGCAAAAAAATCAAAGAAATTATCGATGATACCGGTGTGGAAATCAATATCTCGGATGACGGCACAGTGCTAATCTATTCACCGGATAAAGAGGCTTTGGAAAAAGCAAAGCAAATTATTACCGACATCGTTACACCACCCGAATTAAATAAAATCTACGACGGAAAAGTTAAAAGAGTGGAATCCTACGGTGCATTTGTTACCTTTATGAATAATACAAAGGAAGGTTTGGTTCATATTTCCAATATCCATTATTCGCATGTTAAAAATGTATCCGACCTACTTAAACCCGGTGACGAGATAAAGGTAAAATTTATCGGTTCTGACAGAGGAAAAATTCAACTTAGTATGAAAGGGATAAAAGGAAATCCCGAGCCGCAAAATACAGGCGGTTCTTATCAGCATGAAAATAAAGACAAAAAGCAATATCACAAATCAAAGTCTAATTATCATCATAATAAAAATAAAAGAAACGAACATTAACTTTAAACACGGGAAATCATTCGGTTTCCCTTTTTTTTATTATGGCTACACATAAACCCGTAGAAGTGGATTCGTTATTCGGTGAATTGGAAATATCAAAATCCGATGAGAAATGGACTGTTATTCATACAAAGCCCAAAAGGGAAAAAAAACTGGCATCTTATCTCAGAGAAAAAGGAATATATTATTTTTTACCTTTGAATAACAGCGAAAGACATTATAAATATCGAAAAATAAATTTTACAAAACCACTATTTCCCGGATATATGTTTGCATTATTAAACGAAAAAAAGAAACGTGAAATCGTGATTTCGGGACATATTGCAAATTTTTTAAAAACCACAAGCGAAAAAGAATTGTTGGAAGATTTGAAAAGAATTTATATCGGTTTTATCAAAGGTGCGGTTTTTGAACATCATCCTTTTGTAGAAGTGGGAAAACGAGTAAAAATCATATCGGGTCCTTTTGTGGGTCTCACCGGTATGGTTACCGAATCCGAAAACAAAGTGGTTTTGCAAATAAGATTTTTAAGAAAAGCCGTTTCAATCACGGTGGAACCAAATCAAATTGAAATTATCAATTGATTATTGTTAGGAGGTAAAATGGAAACCGTTCATGTAAAAAAGAAACTTGATATAAATCCGAGAAAATTTGTTTTAATACTTCTTGCCTTACTGTTTTTGTATTTCTTATTTTCCGGATTTTACACAATCGATCCCGAAGAAGTGGGTGTAATACAACGCTTCGGAAAGTATATCAAAACCACGGAACCGGGCTTGCACTTTAAATTTCCCTTTGGCATTGACGAATTAACAAAAGTGCCAGTAAAAAACGTTATGAAAGAAGAATTCGGATTTAGAACCCTTCGTCCGGGCGTTCAAACTCAATACTCTCCTCATCAATACCCTTTGGAATCTCTTATGCTCACAGGTGATTTGAATATTGCGGATGTGGAATGGATTGTTCAATACAGAATAAAAAATCCCGTTTACTTTTTATTTAATATCCGCAATGTGCGAGAAACTTTGCGAGATTTATCCGAATCGGTTATGAGAAGAGAAATAGGCAATAGAAGTGTGGATGAAGTTATCGTTTTGGATAGAAAAGAAATAGCCGATAGCGTAACCGTGAAACTTCAGGAAGAATTGGATAAATACAATTCCGGTGTTCATGTCGAAATGGTAAAACTACAAAATGTAAATCCTCCCGAAAAGGTTCAACACGCCTTTAATGACGTAAACTCCGCAAAACAGGAAAGAGAAAAAATAATCAATCAGGCTTGGGAAAAATACAATAAGATTATTCCCGAGGCAAGAGGTAAAGCAAAACAGCTTATAGAAGAAGCCAAAGGATATGCAATAGACAGAGTAAACAGAGCAAACGGAGATGCTAGCAGATTTGTAAATATGTACAATCAATATAAATTTGCAAAAACCGTTACCAAAAAACGCATCTACATCGAAACAATGCAAAAGGTCCTTCCCAAAGTGGAAAAAATTTACATCGTGGATGATAAACAAAAGAACTTTTTACCTTTGCTTAATCTTCAAAACGGAGGTAAATAATGAGAACCAAATTAATCGTTTTAATCGCTCTAGTAATTATACTGACAAATATGTTTTATACTCTGGACGAAAGAGAACAAGCAATAATCACACAATTCGGAAACCCCAAAGGCGGTCCTATCAAAAATGCCGGATTGCACTTTAAAATCCCTTTTATTCAAAAGGTACATAAATTCGACAGAAGAATATTGGAATGGGACGGACAAAAAAAACAAATTCCCACACTCGATAAACGCTATATCTGGATAGATACCTTTTCCCGTTGGAAAATCGTGGATCCTCTCTTGTATTATCAAACGGTAAGAAACGAAACTTTTGCTCAAAGTAGATTGGATGATATTATAAGCGGAACAACAAGAGACGTTATCAGTTCGAACAAACTGATAGACATCGTAAGAAATACAAACAGAGAGATGAAATTTTCTTCGGATTATCAACAGGCACAAGAAACAGACGAAACAATTAAAAAAATACAAACCGGACGAGAAAAAATCGAACATCAAATCTACCTTATGGCAAAAGATCAGGTAAAAGATTACGGTATAAAATTAATCGATGTGAAAATAAAAAGAGTTAATTATGTAGAAGAAGTTCGAACAAAAGTTTATGAAAGAATGATTTCCGAAAGAAATAAAATTGCGGCTAAATACCGCTCGGAAGGCGAAGGAAAAGCCGCTGAAATTTTGGGTAAAATGCAAAGAGAATTACAAATTATCCAATCGGATGCCTACAAACAAGCTGAAACCATAAAAGGTAAAGCCGATGCCGACGCTATCAAAATTTATGCAAACGCCTATAACAAAGATCCCAATTTCTTTGAATTTTTAAAAACCATGGAAAGCTATCAAAACACAATAAAAGACAAAAACATACTTATCATGTCCACCGATAGCGATTTTTATAAATATCTCAAAAAGATAAAATGACACAAGATGAACTTTGGATGAAAATTGCTTTGGAAGAAGCCAAAACCGCTCTTTCTACCGATAATGTACCTATCGGGGCAGTTATAATAAAAAACGATAAACTAATCGCAAAAGCTCACAACGATACCAAAGGTCAAAATCAGCTTGCTCATGCGGAATTTCTTGTTATTCAAGAAGCTTTAAGATACGATAGATTTTTGTATGATTATACGCTTTATGTAACTTTGGAGCCTTGCACCATGTGTGCAGGCTCTATTGTTTTGAGCAGAGTGGGAAAAGTAGTTTTCGGAGCTTACGACGAAAAAGCAGGAGCCGTAGGTTCACTTTATAATATTTTAAAAGACAAAAGACTAAATCATTCACCGATTGTTATCGGCGGAGTTTTACAAAACGAATCATCTAAATTGTTAAAAGAATTTTTTCAAAAGAAAAGAAAAAAAGGATAAGGACAATTAGCCCTTATCCGTTTATCATCTTCTTGGAAATCTCATTTGCTTTTTCAACTATTTTTTTCTCGTTTATATTTACCAAGTTACCGTCTTTCACAACGATTTTACCGTTTACAATAGTCATATCAACTATTTGGGTATCTCCTGTTGCCAAAAGTGCGGATACTTCATCATGCAAACCGCCTGCAAATCCAAGTCTATCCGCTTTGATAAGGAACATATCGGCGGCTTTGCCCTCTTCCAAACTTCCGATTGTATTTTGCCTTAATATATCTCGTCCGCCGTTTGTAGCCAAAGCCAAAATATCTTCTGCGGATAATGCGGATACACCCCAAATCAATTTGTGCAATAAATAGGCAATACGCATTTCCAAAATCATATTTGAAGAATCGTTACTTGCCGAACCGTCCACAGCCAATCCCACACGAATGCCTTTTTGCAACATTTCGGGTATTCTTGCGGTTCCTGAACCTAATTTCATATTTGATGCGGGACAGTGAGCCACTCCGGTAGATGTTTTTGCCAAAATATCCAATTCCTCGTCATTAAAATGAATACCATGAGCATACCAAACATCATCGCCAAGCCAACCGACCTTTTCCATGTATTCCAATGGTCTCATACCGAACATCTCGATACAAAATTGCTCCTCGTCTTTCGTTTCCGCCAAATGCGTATGACTTAGCACTTTGTATGAGCGAGCCAATTTAATTGATTCTTTCATCAAATCTTCGGTTACCGAAAAGGGGGAGCATGGTGCCAATACCACACGGTTCATTGAATAAGGTGAATTGTCATGATATTTTTCTATCACCCTTTGGGAATCTTTTAAAATTTCATCAACCGTTTGCACAACGCTATCCGGTGGCAAACCACCGTCTTTTTCACTAAGCGACATACTACCGCGATTTGCATAAAACCGCATTCCTATCTCTTTTGCCGCTCTAAATTGTTCATCTATCAAATGTTCAGCCGAGTGATTCGGATACAAATAAAAATGATCCGAAGTGGTGGTACAACCGGTTTTCAAAAGTTCACCCATTGCCACCAAAGAACCGTAATAAACACCTTCACGAGTTAGATTTGCCCAAATGGGATACAAAAATTTGAGCCAATCGAAAAGTTCAGCCTGTTGAATTTGAGGAATATTTCTGGTGAGCGTTTGATAAAAATGATGATGTGTATTTATAAGACCCGGAAAGACAAAATAAGATGAAGCGTCTATCACTTCCGCTTCGTTATCGATAATATCTTTTCCTATTTTTTCTATCACATTATCGTTTATCAAAAGCGAAACATCATAATATCTATTCCGCTCATTGTCCATTGTGATTAATGTTTTAATATTTTTTAAAAGAATTTTACCCATTTTGTTTCCTTTCCAATAGTGCTTTTAAAACTTTATCGGGAGTAAACGGTAATTTTGTAAGTCTTATTCCCACAGCGTTGTATATAGCATTTGCAATAGCCGCAGGCGGTGAATCTATACCTATTTCACCTACCGATTTTGCTCCGTAAGGACCTGCCGGTTCGTAACTTTCGGCAAATTCTATTTTCATATCGGGAATATCCATTCTGGACGGGATTTTGTAATTCATAAGCGTATTTGTGAGCATTTTTCCCGCTTTCGTATATTTCACATCTTCAAAAAGAGCCATTCCTATACCTTGCACCAAACCGCCTTCCACTTGTATTTTTGCCAAATTCGGATTAATGGTTGTCCCGCAATCTACCACTGCAACATAATCTAACAGTTTTACTTTTCCGGTAAGCGTATCCACTTCCACTTCGGCAAAACCTGCCATATAAGGTGGCGGTGATTTGATTCCACAATACGAATCAGTGGCAACAAGCTGTTTTTGGATATGACCGAAATTATATGTGAATCCGGTTGCCAATTCTTTGAGTGAAATAATTTTTTTACCCTCTTTATCAATTATATCTTCGCCGTTAAAATCCAAATCTTCCTGATTTAAATCAAATTTTTGTGCCGCTGTTTCCAAAATGAGATTTTTCATATTCAAAGCCGCTTTTTTCACTGCATTGCCGCTCACAAAGGTGGTGCTGGAAGCATAAGCTCCTGTATCGAAAGGTGTAAGGTCGGTATCGGACGAATAGGGAATAATTTTATCGGTGCTTACTCCAAGTGCTTCGGCGGCTATTTGAGCCAAGATAGTATCACTTCCCGTACCCAAATCGGTAGCACCCACAAGCAAATTGAAAAATCCGTCGTCATTCAGCTTGATAACGGCTGATGCCATATCAATTTCGGGAATTCCGGAGCCTTGCATTGCAATAGCCATTCCCACGCCTCGATATGTATGATCGTTTATCTTAATTCCTTTGGATTTTTTGTCCCACTCGATAAGCTCTTTTCCTCTCTTTATGCAATAATCCAATTTACAGCTTTCCACAATCATTTCCACACCTTCGCCGCCTTCTCCCATAATCTTAAATATTTCGGAAGTCTCACCTTCTTTGATTGTGTTTTTTAGTCGTAATTCCACCGGATCCATATTTAATTTTTTTGCCAATTCGTCCATGGCGGCTTCCAAAGCGAAATTTCCTTGGATAGCACCATAACCTCTATATGCACCCGCACTAACATGATTTGTATAAACCACTTCCCCGCCGAATTTAACGGCTTTTACTTTATTATACAAAGGTAATGTTTTGGAACCTGCTACCATAAAAACGGTTAAGGCATGTTCGCCATAAGCACCCGTATCGGATAAAATATGCATATCCAAAGCGGTAAGATTTCCCTCTTTATCCGAACCTATCGCTATATCTATTTTCATTGCGTGTCTTGCATAAGATGCTTCAAAAACTTCCTTTCTATTGTAAATGCAAACCGTCGGTTTACCTGTTTTGAGTGTGGCAAGAGCAACGAAAAATTCACCATGGATACCCTGTTTTCCGCCAAATCCACCACCAATTCGAGGTTTTATCACTCTTATTTTGCTTATGGGAATTTCCAATGCCTCCGCTACTATCCTACGAACATGAAAAGGCACTTGTGTGGATGTGATAATTACCAATCTGCCTTGAATATCGATATATGCCGAAGATGCGTGAGTTTCCATTGCCACGTGAGCTTGAGCTTGGGTGTAATAAGTATTTTTCACCACTACTTCGGATTCTTCCAAAACCTTTTGGGTATCCCCTATTTCCATATTGTATGTGCATGCGATATTTTTTTGGGGGTCAAAACCCATAGGAAACATTGTGTAAGCTTCTTTTTCGGGATGAATAATCGATTTATGCCCGATAGCTTCTTCCAAATCCAATACGGGTTCAAGCACTTCATAATCCACTTTGATAGCTTTTAGAGCCTCTTTTGCTATTTCTTCCGTTTCAGCGGCTACAAAGGCAACTTCATCGCCAATATATCTAACATATTCATCAAGAATAAATTTATCTTTCGGTGAAGGTTCGGGATAGCCTTGTCCTGCACGGGTAACTATCTTTCGCGGTACATTTTTGTATGTAAATACCGCATGAACACCGCTCATTTTTTCAGCTTGTGATGTATCTATGTCTTTTATCCTTGCAAACGCATAAGGACTTCTTAAAATTTTTATTACAAGAGCATTTTTATCGGTAATATCTTCGGTGTATGCCGGTCTTCCCAGAACCAATCCCATGCCGTCAACTTTCGGTATAGATTTATTCACTTCTTTCATTATTTCACCTCCAGATATTTTTTGATTGCTCTTAATTGTCCGGAATATCCCGAGCATCTGCAAAGATTTCCCGCAAGATAATCTTTTATTTCCTTATCGCTTGGATTTTGTAATTCTTTTTTCATTGAGATTGTGGTTAATGCCAATGCCGGACCGCAAAAACCGCATTGTTCGGCACCTTCCGCGGTTAAAAATTCCGCAAATTCTATTACCTGTTCTTTTTTACCTTCGGTGGTATAAACTTTGTGACCGTCGGCATGAATTGCCAAAAATGAACAACTTAAAATCGGTTTATCATCCAATAAAACCGTGCAAGCACCACAAGTACCCGTATCGCAACCATGTTTTACGCTCATAATTCCATGTTTTTGAAGAACGTCCAAAAGCATATCACCCGGATTTACTTCAAAGCTCTTTTCCTGATCGTTTAAAATTATCTTTATTTCCATTTTAATACCTCACTTATCATATTGGGAAGCAATGTAGATACCAAAGATTTCCTATATTCTGCATCCGCTCTTATATCGGAACCGAAATCCAATTCTTCCAAAACCATTCGGGTGGCTTTTTCAATATCCGAAGATATTATTTTATTCAAAGATGACAGATAATCGGACGCTTTTGTCGCAACTTGTGCCACGGACGGTCTGGCGCCTATAACGATTCGTATTTCATCATTTTTATCAGCTGACACACCTAATATAAAGGCAGGCAAATCGGTTTCGGAATTTCTTATGGATTTAAAAGCTATTTTCACATTAACAATCGGAATAAAGATTTTGGTTATTAGTGTGTTTTTATATGTGGTAGATGCCAAATATTCTTCGAGAGAAATTTTTATACTTCCTTTTAATTCCAAACCGGCATTTAGCAAAAGCAACAACGAAATCGGTTCGGAATAGCCTAATCTTGCGGCAACGGAACCGCCTATCGTGGCTATATTTCTAAATTGAACACCTACGATATGAACCAATATTTCTTTAAAAGTATCATCGAAAAGTTCATTTAATTTTCTTTCCGTTTCCAATTGATGTAATGTAGCCGTGGGTCCTATTTCCACTCTGTCGTCAAAATATTTTATATAATCCAAATCTAATTTCGATAATGACATCGCTTCTTTTATCTCACCGTCTTTGTAAGACATCCGAAGAAAGGTTCCGCCACCAATTATGACGGGTTTTGTAGATAAATACATTTTTGCTTCTTCAAGAAAAGTAGGAATTAGTATTTTTTTTATTTTCATAGTGCCTCCTTGTGTTTGGATTTAATTTAAAATGGCTTAAAATATGTCAAAACTTTTTTCGCTTATTTGATTATTGGTAAAAAGGTTGATGATTAATACAATTATCCTCTCCTCTTTATAGGCTAACTTTATGCTCTTTTTTTGCAAAAAACGAATTTTGAATTGGTATCAAAAAAATTATTCGGTTAAAAATGCCTTATAGCCTGCATTTTCTATAGCTTGAATAATTTCTTTGTCATTATAATCTCCTTTTATCGTAGCGGTTTTGGAATTTAAATCCACATTTGCTACTCTTACTCCGTTTACCGATAATATTGCATCGGTTACATGTTTTACGCAATGATGACAAGTCATACCCAATACTTTAAAAATTTTTTCATTCTCATTCATCTTTACTCCTTTAAATTTTCCTTTAATTTTTCTAAAAATCGATCCAATCATAAAAAATGAAAACAAAATCATCAATATTCGATAAAAGGAATTTTCCATATTCATTTTCCCCAAATCGGAAACGGGATTTATTTCGTAAAATTGATAAATCACATTTAAAATCGTTCCGAAAAACAGTGCGGATACTATTATCGTTATTAAATAAATAAAAACGCTTTTTTTACCCAAAGATTTTCCTATTATCAGAATTGTTGCCATGTTTGTAGCCGGTCCCACCATTAAAAAAACAAACGCCGCTCCCGGCGATAACCCTTTTATCATCAATGATACGGCTATGGGAATGGAACCCGTGGCACATACATACAAGGGTAAACCGAATAAAATCATTACAAGCATACTCACAAAAGTATTGGAAATTTTATCCTGAAAAAAATTATCGGGGATAAAATATGAAATTAATCCGGCAATAAATATTCCCAATAACAATCTTAGCGAAATATCATCCAAAAAATCGACAAAAGCGTATTTGAAAGCCAACAAAACGGATATTTTTTTGTTTTGTGTTATATCGCAATCATTACACGTAGCAACTTCCTTTACTCTATAATCTTCTTTCAAAAAAATATTGGATGCAATTCCGCCGAATATACCGGTTATCAATGCGACAATCGGTCTGAATACGGCAAACAAAGGACCCATCAATCCGTATGTGGCAAAGATACTGTCTATACCCGTTTGCGGAGTGGATATCAAAAACGAAATAACGGCGCTTCGAGATGCTTTTTGTTTATGCAAATGTAATGCGGTAGGAATTACTCCGCAAGAACACAATGGCATAGGCACACCCAATAGAGATGCTTTGATTACACTAATTAAATTGTTCTTCCCTATATGCTTTGCAATAAAATCCTTTTTAACAAAAAGATATAATACTCCGGCAAAAAAAAGACCAATAAATAAAAAGGGAGCCATCTCCGTATAAAGCATATAAATTTCATAAAAAATATCTCTTATCATCAAATCATCCTTTTTTGACATCACTATTTCATAACGTCAAATATCTTCTTTATTTTCCATAAGTTATATAATCTTTCAAATCTCTGATAATATAATGATTGACCTAAAAATAAGCAAAAAGTTTTTATCGAACAAAAATATAAACTCGGAGAAAAAATGAGCTCGATAGCTGTGTTAGGTGCAATATTCGGAGATGAAGCAAAAGCAAAAATAGTGGACGTATTATCTTCGGATGCCGATGTGGTCGTTAGATTTCAAGGCGGAAGTAATGCGGGTCATACCATTAAGCACAAAACCGAAAAATATGTTTTCCATTTGGTTCCCTCGGGTATTTTGTATCCCAACGTAAAATGCTGTATCGGAAGTGGTGTGTGTTTGGATTTGGAAGCTCTATCAAAGGAAATTGCAGACTTAAAAAAGCAAGGTATTAAATTTACAAACAGATTTTTTATAGATACCAGAGCTAATATAGTATTACCTTATCACAAAGAAAAAGACGGCAGCAACGAAAAAGCATTCGGACAAACAAAAATAGGAACAACCAAAAGAGGAATAGGACCCTGCTATTCGGATGCCGCCGCCAGAATCGGAATAAAATTTTCCGACCTCAATTATCCGGACTATTTGCACGAAAGAGTTTTGAATTTTTTCCGCTACCACCAACTAGACCTTACCAAAGCAAAAGAAACCGCAAATAAGTTATTAAGCTACTACAACGATTTAATGGAATATCAAACCGATCTTCCCTACCTCTTGCAAAAGTTCCATAACGAAGGTAAAAAAATAATTTTCGAAGGCGCGCAAGGTAGTCTTCTTGATATTAATTTCGGCACATATCCTTTTGTTACCTCCTCTTCCACCATATCAGGCGGAATTTCTTCACAGCTTGGTTTTCCACCCAATAAGATAGATAAAATTTTGGGAATATACAAAAGCTATTTCACCAGAGTTGGCGAAGGTCCTTTTCCCACGGAATTGAAAGACTCCACAGGCGATTATATCAGAACGGCGGGTAATGAATTCGGTTCCACCACCGGAAGACCGCGAAGAGTAGGCTGGTTTGATGCTGTTGCCGCCAAATATACCGCAATTCTAAACGGATTTGACGAAATCGCTCTTACATTATTGGACGTTTTATCCGGTTTACCCGAAATCAAAATTTGTACATCATACTCATTAAGAGGCTACGAAACGGATATATTCCCCGCTTCGGTTTATCAATTGCAAATGATTACTCCAAACTACATAGAATTACCCGGTTGGAATGAAGATATTACCAAAATAAGAAAATACGCCGATTTGCCCGATAACGCAAAAAAATATGTGGAAACCATAGAAAATTTGCTTGAAAAAAAAGTAAGCATTATCTCTGTGGGCGCAAAAAGGGAAGAAACTATCATCAGATAACTAACTAATATCAATAAAAGTTACACTCTGCTGTAAACAAAGTTGTTTGGCTGACAAACAAAAATTTTGACAAATTTATAATCCTTTTAATTTTGTCCGTAATTAAAAAGGAGATGTTATGGATGAAATTTTAAAAAAAATTATTAACATAGGTCTCACGAAAAACGAAGCGAAAATATTTTATCATCTACTAAAAAACGGCGGACAAACGGCTTCGGAATTATCCAAAATTATAGGAATAAACAGATCCAACATATACAGCATACTATCAAACCTGATATCCAAAGGATTATGCAAAGAAGTGGCGGGAAAAGTTGCGCGTTTTTACGCAATCTCGCCAAACGAATCATTTGATTTAATTAAACAAGACTTGGACAAAAAAATAAACGATATAGAACAGCTTTCAAAATTATTGCTTCCACTTTATAATAATTCTTCTACAAATCAAAAACTAATTGATTTTATAGAAATTTTGCACACCAAAGCAAGCATTACACAAAAGATTACCGAAATTGAAAAAAACACCGAATACTCCATAAAGATTTTCGGCAAATTCCCCTATATCCACGAACCACCCAAAGAAAATGACAAGCCATGTTTCAAAAATAAAAGCGTAAAATATCAATATCTTTATGAAATTGATAAGGAAGGCAGATACAAAATGTTAGGGAAATTTTATAAAAAACATTTCGGAGATGTGAAAGTAATTGATTATCTTCCTATAAAAATGATGATTTCCGACGAAAAGTTTATCATTTTCTCGGTAATAAACGAATGTACAAACCAGCTTACAACCATTTTTATAAGCAATACCCAACTTGGTAAATTGATGAGTGAAATTTTTGATATTTATTGGGAAAGAGCTAACGAATTTTAAAATGATTTTGTGGCACATAAATTGCAGAAAGAATAAAAAAATAAGGAGTGAAAATTGAAAAAAGGAATTTTAATCTTATTAATATCGCTATTTTTCATTATATCGTTATTAGCCCAGACAAATAATGTCGTTTCGGGAAAAATCGTAGGAAATGAAATTCGGGTAACGTTTAATATACCGCAAGGTCAACATCAAACTTTGGAAAAAGATTATTTTTACATTAAACCGGACAGCATTAAAGGTATTCGTTTCGATGAGACAATCTATCCCGAAGGCATAAAAGAAGGCGATTTGATAAATTATCATAATTCCGTTACGTTAAAAAGGAAATTTCACATCACAAAAGACTTTGATAAAAACACAAAATCCATTAAAATTTATGCGGGTTATCAATTTTGTAAAGACAGCGGAATGTGTTTTTTCCCCGAAGAAGTAGAGCTGGATATTCCCATAGATGCCGCATCTTTATCTGTTGATACAAAAGAAGATATAAAAAACACACAAGCCGCTCAATCTACAAAGCAAACAAAAAATTCCACAGGTAAAGTGATATATTATTTGATATTGGCATTTTTAGGCGGTGCCATACTAAATGTAATGCCTTGTGTATTGCCTGTTTTATCCATAAAGGCAATGAGTTTGGTGAAACAAAGTCAATACGATAATACCAAAATTTTAAAAAGCTCTTTTGCATATACCGGTGGCATATTATTTTCATTTTTGGTTCTGGCTATTGTGGTAATAATTATCAAATTATCCGGCGAAATGGTAGGTTGGGGATTTCAATTCCAAAATACCGCATTTGTAATGGTGCTATTATCAATAATTTTCGTATTTTCGCTATCATTGTTTAATGTTTTTGTTATTGCCGCTCCCGGGATGCAAGCATCGGCAAAGGCACAATCAAAAGGTGGATTATGGGGTTCGTTTTTCACCGGAATTTTTGCCGTGTTACTTTCCACACCTTGCACCGCTCCTTTACTTGGTGCGGCATTGGGATTTGCTTTTTCACAACCTCCGTTGATAATTTTGGCAATGTTTATCTTTGTTGGATTGGGACTTGCCTTTCCGTTTATTCTACTTGGTTTTTGGCCAAAAGCAATTAAGATGATTCCCAAACCCGGCGATTGGATGGTGACTTTCGAACAGTTAATGGGCTTTTTGCTACTTGCTACCGCCTTATTCTTATTGCGTACTTTGTATTTCTTGGTAGGTGGCGAAAATATTCTAAACATACTTTGGTTTCTTTTGATATTGGGCGTGGCAAGTTGGGCATACGGTAAATTTGCGGGTCCCGTTTCCACCACATTGCAAAAATGGGTTACAATTATCATTATAATTCTTGTTATCGCTTTTAGCGCTCATTATCTTTTAAAATTCGAGACAAAAACTACCGATGAAACTTTAAATTCTTCCAAAATAGATCCCGCCTCGGGATGGTTGAAATTTTCTCCCGATGATTTGCAAAAATATAGAAAAGAAGGAAAACCGGTTTTTATAGATTTCGGTGCCGAATGGTGTATGACTTGCAAAACAAACGAAACGGTAGTACTTTATTCAAAAGAAATTCAGGATGAATTTAAAAAATACGGTGTTATTTTGATGCGCGGCGATAATACCAAAAAAAGTAAACTTATCGGTGAATGGTTAGCCAAATTTAATAGAGCGGGCGTTCCGCTTTATATCTTGTATGTACCCGGAAAGGAAAATCCCATAGTTCTTCCCGAAGTTATCACGAAGGATATGGTAAAAAATATGCTTAAAGAAAATTTAAATAAAAAATAGGCGGTATTTATGAAAAAATTTTTAATCCTACTGCTTTTAATCGGAATTACATTTGTAGCTTGCGACAGATTTAAACATAATTTTTCTACCGAGCCGAATAATGACACCACGACACAAGATTTTTTTAACGATTTCAAACAAGTTTTGCAAAGATTAAATGCCAATAATATCGATACACTTATGTCATTTTATTCCGATGATTATCTTAATAACGGACAAACAAAAAACGATATGCAAACCTTTTACAATTCCCTTTTGGATTATTCTTTCAATTCAATTGAAACTACACTGATTTCATTAAATAACTTGAATATTTCGTACAATATCAAATTAATTGCAACAAGAGATACTATTTTTACCAAAGATTTTTCCGATGTATTAAAAAAACAAAATGATAGATGGATATTGATTCGTGATAATGCAATTTGGTATCAAAATAATATTAACTCTAATACACCACCAAATGAATGACGGGTATGTTGATTATGATATAAAAAAAAGTTAATTTTTGTTGAGAATAAGTAAAAATATGCAAAAATCAAAACCCAAATTTTC
>CAZUGB010000208.1:0-6156 GCA_964619925.1 uncultured Candidatus Cloacimonadota bacterium | reverse complement strand
AGTATTGTCCGCTGATAAAGCTCCCCCTCTATGGTCAGATATATTGTCGGAAAAATTGCAAAATTTTATATCGCTATAATTAGGACAATCGACAAAAGCTATCGCTCCGCCGTCATCAACAGCATAATTTTTATAGAATGTGCAGTGTTCAAATGTTGCATGAGAATTGTAAACGCAAACAGCTCCTCCGCGTCCGAGCAAAGTGCTTGTTCTTCCGTTTGTTCCCAAATCTTTTGTGTATTTAAAGTCTGTGTAATAAAACTCCACATCGTGCTGTGCCGAATTTACTACGATACCCATCCAAGCACCGCTATTAACGGACAAATCATTGTATCCCGTGGAATCGGAAACCGTAAATAAGATATGATTGGAAGGTGTTCCTATGGCTCTCAGACCACCGTGAATTTCAAGATGATAAAAACCGTCAAATTTGATAACTACTCCTTCGTCTATATATAGGGAATCATTTGAAGCAATTGTAATATCATTATGAATAATGAATGGAGAGTTTCTTAAAAGCCATGTACCGGATACGTTTCCGCCATTAATATCGGTATTAGCGAATAACGCGCTAAAAAACATAAAAAGAAATAAAATAATATGGAACTTTTTCATATTTCCTCCCGGAATTTTTCTTAAAGCTAAAAAAAAAACAAACTTATTAATCGTCAAGAATTAATTAATTACCAAATCTCGGATTGACAATATTATTGTAAATTGAACCGAATGAATAAGATAAGCCTATTGAAGTAAAATATGAATAATTCGTTTGTTGAGCGGTTTTATTACTGATTATTTCTTCATTGCTCAAACCTTCGGATGAGATATATATTTGATCATGCGTTCTTTCAACATGCAAATTTATATTAACTTTTACGCCCGAAAAAATATTTATCGAAATCTGGTTATATAATCCGAAATTATTTAATGCTGTGTTGTGAACATAGTGCGAAGCGCTTAATTTTGTAGTATTGGAACCCCATTTGGTAATAATATCATATGCAATAGCCAATTCGTTTTTTAATAAAAATTCGTTATTTTTGCCGTAAATGGTTTCATGGTAATATTTATTATAAAGCGGTTTTACAAAAAATTGTAGTCGCAATTGATGTTTTGATGATTCGTTATAGGGAAAAACATTGTATTCCAAAGCAGGGGCTACCGAACCGGAAAAGTATATGTTTTCGTATTTTTTATTTTTAAGAGTTAGAAAAATCGCCCAAGAAAAATGATTGTTTATTGCTTGAATTAGACTGGCATAAGAAATTTTCGATGTGGAAGAGTTGGTATAGGTATAGTCCGATAGTTTTGTTTTACTCTTTGAGTAAAAAGTATTTGTGCCGAATATTAGCTTTTTGTACTTTGTTATCTTTTTTGCACTTAGATTAATCCAACCTGACATTTCGGATCTTTTATCGGATCCGCTTGAAAAATAATTTAAATATATGCTGTAAATCCAGCCGGTTTTTCTTTTATTAATTTTATTAGTGTTTGTATTTTTATCGGTATATGAGATTTGAATATTTTCAAAATCGGGTAATTGAGATATAAAGTAGGAAATTCCAAGTAATAAAACTTTTTTTATTTTTTTTCTTAAAATTTCTTCGGTATCATTTGGATTTTTAATAAAATTTATTTTTTGATTTAGTTCTTTGAATTTATGTTGTCCTATAAATTCCACGCTATATTTTTCTCCCGCATTAGCCATATTCTCATGATAAAAAATGATATGAATATCAGCTTTTTCATATGACGTTACATAATCGACAAAATTAATTTCAGTGCGGATATAATCAAAATCACAAGGTAGATAATCAATGAAAATTTTTATTTTGTTTTGAGTAGTAGAAGAAAAAAGTGAAATTGATAATAAAAATATCAAGAGAAGCACAAAAAGTTTATTCATATCAGCTCCTTATATAAGATGGCGGAGAGTCAGGGATTCGAACCCTGGGTGGGCTATACACCCACAACGGTTTTCGAGACCGCCCCGTTCAACCGCTCCGGCAACTCTCCCAATTGTCTTTATGAGAAAAAACAAATTTTAGAATATCGATTTTATGTAAAGAAAAAATTATAGAAAAGAACTTAATAGAAATATTCCCAAAACCAAAAAGAAAATTCCCATTAGAATTTTTATCTTTCCGAGATGCCTTTTCGTTAGATTTGCCATTATTTTTGAACTTATACCCCAATAGGCGGTGATAAAAATTATTATCAAAGGCAGAATAAACAGAAGATTGTAAATAACCAGATATAAGTAGGCTTTTAGTTTATAACCGGTGATATTGCTCATATAAATTAAGGTGGGTAAATAAACTTGTCCCGTGCAAAACAATTCGTTTATCGAAACCAAAAATCCTATAAGGAATGAGGCTATTACAAAATTGTGCATTTTACTTTTTTCTCTAATATACTTATGAATTTGTTGTTTTATCTTTATGGGTAATTGCAATTTCATATCGGCGGTTTTTCCTTTTTTATAAATATAAAAATCATAAAAACTAAGAAATGAAAATATCAAAACAAGTAATCCGGTGATAAGATAGATTATTTTAAACAAAATACCTACAACTTTTAGGTTTCTAATAAATTCCAAAATGTGCAATCCCAAAATACCTATTAAAAAATATGTGATGAAAACGGCAAAAGTATATATTGCTCCTATCAAAATAAGCTGTTTACCTTTCTTGCCGAGTAATGTCAGATATGAAATCAAAAAAATAATGGTGGCAAAAGCGCAAGGGTTTACGCCGTCCAATAATCCGGCAAAAATAATTGTGAAAAAACCGAATGTTCGGAATCTATCCGATATTTTTTCCCCGCTTTTTTCTAATAAAGGTTTTGCTTTTTCCCAAGGTGGGGAGGTGGGTTTGGCGTTTTTGATGATACTGTCCATTTTGTCGTAACGAACATTATCGCCTACCAAAAACTTATCTCCGATAAAAATCATTGGTGAAGATTGTCTTTTTTTTACAGGTACATTAAAAATCTCGCATAAAGCTTCGTTTAGTTCGATAGAGTACTTATTATTAATATCAAATTCCTTTATAATAAGATTTTTATGTTTTTTTTGCAATTGTGATAAATCATAATAGGCTCTTTGACAATGTTTGCATCCGATTTTATAAAAGTATGCGATGTAAATCTTGAAATTATTGTTTATTGCTCTGTTATCAGTTTTGTCGTTGGTTTTTATCAATTGGGGATATGCGCATCCTACGGATTGATATTTTTCTATTAGTAAGGGTAAACGGTTTTTTGCATTTAAGCCTCCAATCAAATCATTGCCGATAAATATCTCGGGAATATCCGCCGTTGAACCGAATTGATTTTCCAAATTTATAAGCATCTTAAAATTATCTTTTTGTGAAATTTCAAAAGTTTTATACTCAATATCATAGGTTTGTTTCAATTCAGGTAATACGTTATCAAAAAGATCATGACAAATCTCACAATCTTCGGAATAGAAAATATAAAAACGTACAACCGATGCGTTTATGGATAAATAGATTAATATCAATAAAATGACAATAATGCTTTTTAATCTTATCATATTCAATCCTTTTTTTAAAAGTACGGTAGAGGTCATTTGCTTTGATGATACATTGCTGTCAATAGTTTCTTTTATTTAAATAAAATTATTTTCATGCCCTCATAAATTTTATCGGTTTTCTCTAATCGGATTATCTTAAAAGGTATTTTAATATTGACGAATAAATATCTAAAAAAATGTTATAAAAAATCAAGGATGGAAAAATGATAAAGCTACAAAACGTTACAAAAAGGTATCATCATAATTTGGTTTTGGATAACATAACCTTTGAATTGCCCAAAGGAAGTATTACCGGAATATTAGGACCGAACGGAGCGGGTAAATCCACGCTAATAAAGATAATCACCGGTTTTGAATATCCCGATTCGGGTAAGGTTTTTATCAAAGAAAAGGAAAACAAAAACTTTGAATATCTAAAAAAATATATTTACTATCTTCCCGAAAAAATGGTGCTTTACCCCGATTATTTTGTAGGAGAATTTTTAAGTATTTTTAATAAAATTTCAAAATCAAATGATAATTTTTTATTGGAAACTTTGGAATTAAAAGAAGTATTAAATAAAAAGATAAAAAATTTATCAAAAGGTTGGCATCAGCGGTTAAAACTTTATGTTGCACTATCTCAAAAAAGAAAGATAGCTATATTGGACGAACCGTTTGACGGCTTTGATCCTTTGCAGATGAGAAAAATAATCAAAATTATCAATTTACAGAATAACAACGGAAAAACGTTTGTGATAACAACGCATCAGCTATCTTATGCGCAAAAGATTTGTAATTATTTTATTTTTTTGGATAAAGGCAAACTGATAGAGAGCGGCACAATAAAATATCTTTTAGAAAAATATGCTTTACGCACTAACGATTTGGAAGAGATAATGATAAAGGCGATAGAAAAATGATAGTGTCATTGTTTATTAAAGAAATGCGAGATTTTTTCAAAAGTAAAACGTTTCTTTTATTTATGATATTGTATTCTTTTATAACCGCATACGGTTTTTATTCGGCGGTGATATTATATTCTCAGGCAAGCGAAGCGGCGATAGGTAATCCTTTGTATGCCACGGGTTTTGAGCCTACATCGGGAGTTTTCGTGCCTGTCTTCGGCGGTTTGTTTTTTATGCTTTCATTTTTTGCTCCGTTTTTGTTTATTCAATCCGTAGGTAAAGAAAAAAAATATCGAACCATGGCTTTGGTTGCTCAATATCCCGTAAGTCTTTTTAAGGTTTATTTAACGAAATTATTTTCGGCAAAGATTATTTTTTTAATCATTTTTATAGTCTTATTACCGCTGTTTTTACTCTGGAATTTTTTAGGCGGACATATTAATATCGAAGAAATTTTGCTGTTATCCGTGGGATATTTTTTATACGGAATGTTTGTGGTTGCCATATCCTTTTTTACTTCTTCGCTTTTTGATAATACTTCTCAGGCATCCATAGCTTCTTTGGGTATTATTATGTTTTCTTGGTTTATTGATTTTGCAAGGGATATGAATATTTTTTCATTTGCTCAAAAACTGTCCGATTGGTCTTTGACTGTGCAATTAAAGAATTTTGAATATGGAATTTTATCATTAAAATCCGTACTTTTTTTTATTCTTTTGATATATTTTTTTGCAGTTATGGGATTTTGGTTTTTTAATTTTCGAATAAAAAGAAAATCTATGTATGTTTTTACCACGATATTGGTTTTTGCAATAATGTTTTTTATTTCATCCAAAGTTAATATCAATTATGATTTATCCGAAAGTAAAAAGAATTCGTTTTCAATTTCCAAAAATAAGTTTTTAAAAGAGATAGGAAAATTGCAAATTGATATTTATCTTAATCCTACCGATAGCAGAGCAAAAGATTTTATGAACGATTTTTTAAAGAAATTAAAACTGATAAAAAATGACGTGAAAATAAATTTTGTTTCCGGAAACGAATTGAAAAAAAATTACGGGATGTTTAGATACTCTTTAAACGGCAAAGCACAAACCACATATTCAAACAGTGAAGAAGAAATTTTTATGATATTACAAGAATTATCCGATAAAACCGTAAAAGCGGAAAGTTCAAACACATTTTATAAAGGCTATCCTCTTATGGTAAAAAGCTCTGTGTGGAAGAAAATATTGTTCGGTTTGTATTTATTTCTTTTACCTTTGTTTTTTCTTCTTATTTTTATAAAAAACAATTCCGAAAAACACTTTAACACCTTGATTTAAAAGAGACTATCTATTTGCTTAGTACACTTTAAAGATAAAGCCGATTTTGTGGCTAATATTTTGGCAGCTACCTCGTCACGGATAGGGAGCTGTGTGTTAGTGCAATAGGTTCGATAAAACAAAACAGTAAAATTACTTATCATTATTTTTTCTTACCATAAACAGATTTACAATAAATAAACCAGCTACGAGAATTACTATGCCATATGTTGCTTTTGCACCAAGATTATTATTTGTTAAATATGCACCTATAACAAATATTAATCCACCTATCAATCTACCGATTAGATTTTTCCGGTTTTTTGTGATACATCCTATTTCTTATTTGTTAGAAGATGACCGGTCTGTTAAAAATTTAGAGTTTAAAACTACTTTAACCTCAGAAATC
>CAZUGB010000207.1:0-5107 GCA_964619925.1 uncultured Candidatus Cloacimonadota bacterium | reverse complement strand
GCTCTGAAAAAAATTTTAAAGGACACATACGAGGAACTCGAAAGCGATATAGACTATCTGATACAAGATAATTTATAATGAATATCTATCTGTTTTTCATAAAAAATTTTTTAAAAGGAAAAAACAAACATTTTTTGAATTTTGAAAATATTTTATCCGCTCTCGGTATTTTTATCGGAGTTTTTGCCATAATTATCGTTTCTTCCGTTATGAACGGTTTTGACAAGGATATTACAAAAAGAATCTTAGCTTCCAAACCCGAGATAATTGTTCATAAAAAGGATTATTCGGCAATAAAAAATTATCATTCCTTAATAAAAGACATAAAAAAAATAAAAAAGGTAAAATCCGCTATTCCTGTGTGTGAAACCGAATTGATTTTAATTAACAAAAAACAATTTTCACCGGTTAGATGTATCGGCATCTCTTCCGAAGACATTACCGCTATTAATATATCAAAAAACATCATTATCGGCTCATTGCAAAATTTTGATGAAAACGGCATCATTATAAGCATGAACCTTTCTCTTGATCTTCGCACAACGGTAGGTGAAACAATAACCGTTTCCGATATCAAAGGAAAAATTCCCACACCATTCGGATTGTTACCCAAAAAAAGTAAGCTGAAAGTAATGGCAATATACAAAAAAGAACTGCCGAATTTCAATGATAACACCGTATATGCAAACTTTTCCTTTTTGCAAAAATTCTCGCAACTAAAAGGCGCAAGTTATATTCAAATTGAAACATTTAACAGTACATTCAAAGTGCATAATGAACTATCTCGCAACCTAAACGGAAAGTATGTGACAGAAGATTGGACACAATTAAATTCAAATATATTTAAAGCAATTAAATTGGAAAAATTTGTTATGATGTTTGTTTTGACATTAATGATAGTTATTGCGGCATTCAATATGAGCGGATTTTTAATAAAATTTATCGAAAACAAAAAAAATGAAATCGGGATTTTAAAAACAATCGGTGTTAACGAAAAAGTTCTTTTAAAAATCTTTAAGTTTTATTCTCTTGCGCAAGGTGCTATCGGTTCTTTTTTCGGCTTTCTTTTTGCTTTTCTTCTTTTGATTTTTCAAAATAAATATCATTTTATCAAAATACCGGTACCGGGATTACCATTGAAATATTTACCTGTCACAATCAATTGGTATGAACTTGTTATTATTCCTTTCGGTGCATTACTTATTTGCTATTTTTCCATAATATATCCGATAAAAAAAATAAAAAGGGTTAATATCATTGATATTTTGAGAAAAACGGCTTAGAAAAATTTTCATAGTTGACATAAATTATAGATTGAAAAAAATACCGTAAAAAAATTTATTTTGTGAAAAAAGGAATAATTCGGAGGCTAATTAATGGCAAAAGTTGTTCTTAAAAAAGTTAATAAAATATACGAAAACGGTTTTCATGCGGTAAAGAATGTGGATATTGTGGCGGAAGACAAAGAATTTGTTATTTTGGTCGGTCCTTCCGGATGCGGTAAATCCACAACTCTCAGAATGATTGCAGGCTTGGAAGAAATATCCTCGGGAGAAATTATTATCGGAGACAAAGTTGTAAACAACATCCCGCCCAAAGACAGAGATATTGCAATGGTTTTTCAAAATTATGCATTGTATCCCCATATGACCGTTCGTGAAAACATGTCTTTTGCATTAAAATTAAGAAAACACAAAAAAGAATATATAGACAAAGCCGTTAATGAAACCGCGGAACTTTTGGGACTTACCGATATGCTTGATAGAAAACCGAAACAACTATCCGGCGGACAAAGACAAAGAGTAGCTCTGGGTAGAGCCATTGTTAGACATCCGAAAGTCTTTCTTTTTGACGAACCGCTATCCAATCTCGATGCAAAATTAAGAGTTCAAATGAGAGCGGAAATATCCAAACTTCATAAAAAACTTAATACCACCATGATTTATGTTACCCATGACCAAGTGGAAGCAATGACTATGGCTGATAAAATAGTGATCTTAAAAGACGGTGTTGTTCAACAAATAGATTCGCCTTTAAATGTTTATAATTATCCAAAGAATCTATTCGTTGCAGGATTTATAGGTAGTCCTTCCATTAATATTTTCCACGGTCGTGTAGAAGAAAGCGGCGGTAAATTGTATTTTAACGAAGGTTCCTTTAAAGCCGAAATATTCCACAAAGAACCACTAAAACCGTATGTCGGTGAAAATGTGATAATGGGTATAAGACCCGAAGACATCTATGATGCAAAATATGACGCAATGGCTGAATACCCTCACAAGATAACAGCATTTTGCGAATTTGTGGAACCTATGGGAAATGAATTTATAGTATATCTTTCCACAAACAAAAAAGATAATCCTTCCAAAATTATCGCTCGTTTTGACCCGAAAGAATTTCCACCCATAGATCAAAACATTTCCCTTTCATTAGATATGAAAAAAGCTCATTTCTTTGATACCGAAACCGAACTTGCAATAGTATAATAGAAAAAATATAAATCGGAGGAAATATGGCAGAGTTTAAAACTTTTGAAACAGAAGATTATAATGAAGAAGTAGAAAAACAACAATACGATGACGGCAGAAAATTTTCGTTAATAGAATTATTAATGATTATTATGTTGGTTGGTATTATTTTCACTCTTATCATCCCGTTAAGAAATGATAAAATCAATAGGGAAAAAGTAAGAGAAGCTGTTTATAATCTTCAATATATTGCAAAGTTAGATAAAGAGTTCCACGATAACCCCGATAACGGTTATTATGCTTACGATTTATCCATGCTAAACATTAAGAAGGATCAGCTAAAAAAATTCGGAGACAAATATCTTTTTGATTATGCTCTCACTGACTCGGCAGCCGTGGCAATAACTAACGAAAATTTCGGTAAAAAAGGTGCGGAAATCCTTTATTACTTGCCAAACGGACCGTTCCAAGTTAAAGATAAGTCGGTAATTGATCCCAATTGGTTACCGTAATAAATTATAACAATTTGTAATAAACCCTCTTTCTTGAGGGTTTTTTTATTATGTATCTACCTCTCCTTTATGCCGAAACACACTATCATTTGAAATTTTTATATCCCTTATATTATAAAAAAGAACCTGAGATAATTACCGATATTCCCACCAGAGTTATTAAATCGATTTCAAAAAAAATTCCTATTTTGCTTTTGATTAAAGATGCTGATAAGTTTCCCGTTTTTGTGGAGAAATTGGAAATTACCGTTTTGCAAAAAAATAAGACAACAAAAGAGATTATACCCGTTCACTTGCATATATCCGATTCTTATTTTTCCAAAATATTTTTTATCGATCCCAAAATTAAAGAAGAACAAAAAATTTTATTATATGTTAAAATCTTCTATAAAATAAACACCAAAAATAAAACCGCACTTCAGGATAATTATTTCGGATTAAAAAAAATACCTTTTACCTGTTATTATTCGCTTAGCGGTTTACCATTACCCGATAATTGGTTTGCCGGAGATGTTCATTATCATTCTAATTTTACTTCCGATCAGGTAGAATTCGGTGCCGATATTTTCTCGACCAAAACTTTTGCAAATGTTATGGGTTTAAATTGGTTGTTTGTTACAGACCATTCATATGATCTTGACGATGATGAAAATAACTATCTAAAAAATGATCCCGCTCTGGTGAAATGGCAAAAGCTGAAACAAATTGCAAAAAAACTTTCTTCGGATAATTTTAAAATCATTCACGGAGAAGAACTTTCCGTAGGAAATTCCGAAAATAAAAACGTACACCTTCTTATTATTAATTCGGATAATTTTATAAAAGGTTATGGTGATAGTGCCGAAAAGTGGTTCCGTAATAATCCTACCGAAAATCTGAATGATTTAAAGATTTCTTCGCGAGAAGTTCTTATGATTCCCGCCCATCCCTTTGAAAAAATTCCATTGGCTCAAAAACTTACTTTGAAAAGGGGTAGTTGGAATAACGACGAACTGAAAAATTTTGCTTTTATACAGCCCTTTAACGGTAACAACATTCAAGAAAGCGATAAATTAATTAAAAAGTGGGTACATTTACTTTTGGAAGGAGCCAAGATTTTAATTGTAGCAGGCAATGATGCACATGGCAACTTTAACTTAATGAAACAAATTAAAATCCCGTTTTTAAAACTTTTTGTTTCAAAGGAACAAATTTTCGGAAAATGGATGACATACTTTTGTTATACTTCAAACAACCCGATTAAAGGAATATACAATAAAAAAATTGTCGTCTCAAACGGACCTTTTTTGGATTTTTATATTGAAAATATCTCTAAAAAGAAATTTCACATAGGAGATTCAGCGCCCGAAGGAGAATATACTATTATATATAATGCCGCTTCAAACGATGAATTCGGAAAAATAAAGAATATCACCCTTTTCATTGGGAAAAAGAATAAAGCCGAAAAACGATTAATTTTAAAATCAGGATGTAAAATGATGTTTTTTGATTCAATTTATATCCGAATGGAGCTTATAACATACAAAAACTATAAAGCTTTTACAAACCCGATTTGGTTTCTTACTTATTGATTTGATAAAAGTTAATTTAATATCTTCATATTTTCGATTTATTTTTTAATAAAAAATTTGACACGATAATTAAAATTCAATTTTTTTGCATTAGTCTGAAAAAAACTATAGGATAAAGTTAAGGGTTATAGTGTAACATATTGTGTGATAATATCGTTAATTAAGTTTTAAATCCGTTAATTTCGAAAGATAAGTATTAAAATGTTAATATTCGAAACTAAAAAATGGAAAAAATCATGATTTTATTAAAATTATGGAGGAAAAATGAAAAAAATTATTTTGATGTTATTTTTATTAGTTAGCGTTTCCCTTTTATTCGCGGCAACAGCTTCATGGAATTACAACACGCAAACAGGAAACATTGGCACAACCTATTCTTGGATTGATGCATCCGGTGGAACCGATCTTGGTTTAGGTGATGATAGTGCCGCTAATGTGCCTTGGCCTTTTGATTTTCATATTTATGATGATGCCTACACCGGAGGAACCGATAACATTAGCGTATGCTCCAACGGATTTATGAGATTTGATGGTGCAGCTACAACAAGTTATAGCA
>CAZUGB010000206.1:0-2954 GCA_964619925.1 uncultured Candidatus Cloacimonadota bacterium | reverse complement strand
TGTATTCTTTTAAAATATTAAGAATTTTATTAATGGTGTTTTGCATTTTGGATAGAACTTCGTTTTTGTATTCGTCATTGTTGGAATAGAGGTTTTGAGCGAATTTTTTCACATCCAAATCGAATGCTACAAATTTCACTTTACCGTTTCTGATAGGATATATACCCGCTGTAATGGAACCTGAGAGATGTCTTTTTAATACTTTTAGGGTAAAAGGTTCCCGAACGGGCAAATAACCCGCTTTTCCGTTTGTTTGCACCCATTGTCTTGCGTATATGTTTTCAAGACCTTCAAACAAATTGATAAAATCTGTCATATGAATGTCGCTGAGTGTTTCGCCTGTTTCGTGGTGTGTTGTTGCAGGTGTTTCGTTTATTAATTCCTTTAATTTTAGCGAAAATATCTTATCGTGTGTGTTTTTTACGGCTTCGTTGTATAGTTGAATAAGTTTTTTATCATCATTTAGCGATTTGTAGTAATCTTCCAAAAGCAAATAATAATCACTTTCGTCAGGTTTTAGTCGGATACATTTTAAGATGCTTTTTTCAAACATTTTGTAGTTTCCCGTAAGCTGGTAATAATTTGCCAATTCTTTTATTAAAGCCGTATCCGTGGAATTTATTCTAATGAGTAGGTTCATAATTTTAATCGTGGAATTAATATCACCTATTTTTTCATAGTAGTTTTTGCAAAGATTCAGAATTTTGGCATTATCGAAATTTTTATCCACAATCGAATCCAATTTGTTTTTTAATTCTTTGATCTTATTGTCGGACAACAGGTTATCAAGTTCGTACGATAAATTTTCCATTTTCATCTCCTCAATTATTTTTATTGGAAAAATAATAACCCACAAATAAATATCTTAATTAACACATAAATTTATTTACAAAAAAACTGTAAATATTTTTTACCTATTTATAAAAATTTTTTTAAAAAAGAGGAAAGTAAGATGGATTTTAGGGAATTGATGCAAAAAGCCAATGCAAATAGAAAGTCCCGTAAGTATGCCGAGGCAATACCCTTTTATAGCGAAATGTATCATAACCATATCGACCAATGTAATGAATGGGATATTTGGGGATACGCATTCTGTTTATACAAGCTAAAAAGATATAACGAATCTTTGGCAATATGTGAGGAATTTTATAAAAAAAACAAAAGTTTCGGATATATCAATCATCTGTATGCGTGGAATCTTTATTATGTGAAAATAAAAAATTCTTCGGAAGACAAAAACGCCATAACCACACTCGGGGAATTTATATTGGATTTAATCGGCAACGATAAAAAATATTCTCCATATTATTTGGTAATTTTTGAGATTTTGGACAAACTGAACGACTACGGCAACAAGTATTTAAAAAGTATGGAATATTGGTTGAAAAAACTCGATGCGGATAATCTTTCGGACAAAGCTTATTCATTTACCGATAAACGAGGTAAAAACAAAGAAATAGCCTCCGATTTGGAAAAATATTATATGTACAAAATTCAGATAAACTTTTTCTTAGGCAATTATTCGGATTGCATTCATACGATTGAAGAGGCTTTTCGCAAATTAAACAACCTGCATTATAGCAATAGACTTTGGTTCGAAAGACGAATGGCTCAAAGCATGGCAAAATTAAATCAAACGGACGAAGCTATAAAGAAATATAAAAAAATCATTCAAACAAAACAAGATTGGTTTTTACTCGGTGAGCTGGGCGAGATTTATCTTCAAACAAAAGATTATGACAATGCCAAAAAATATCTTCTAAAAGCGGCTTTGACCCGCGGTGATTTTGATAAAAAGGTAAATCTTTTCAAAACAATTGCATATCTTTATGATGAGATAAATAACAGAGAATTTTATGAAAAACTTATGAAAACCGTTTATGCCATACGAAATAAGAATAATTGGAAAATACCCGCATATCTCGAACAATTTGCCACCCATAAGGATTATAATACCATAAAAAACGAGACTTTATCAATTTTGCAAGATGAATATGAAACAATAGAGCCATATCACAAGGGAACAATATCAAAAATACTCCCACACGGCAAAGCGGGATTTATAAGAAGCAATAATAACAAATTTTACTATTTCAGAATGAACGATGTAAAAAACAAAGACAAAATTTCGGAAAATGCCAATGTAAAATATCATCTTGTGGAAGGCTTTGATAAAAAAAAGAATAAAAAAACAATAAACGCCACGGATGTGGTGGTAATCTAATATTTTTTCAATTCATCCTTCATAATATCTATTATTTTTTTATAATCCGAATTTTCAAACCTGTAATTAAATAATTCTTCTATATCTGCAATCAAAGAATCAAGATTATACCCCTGTTTTTCTTGTGATAAAAATTCATTGATTTTTTCCAAAGAAATTCCAATGAAACCATGAGCCGCGATGGATTTATTTCTTAAACGGGATAATTTATAAAATGCCTTAGCCAAATTCATTATTTTATCATTGCCACTTTTAATTTCTATCAAACGAATATATGTAGGTAAGCCGGATTTTTTTATATCGTAATCATTTCCATTTTCCGTTTTACCCATTAATTCTTGGGTATTTTCATGTTTAGCGGTTATTTTTGATACTTGGTTTTTCCACCAAGTATTGAAATTCTTATACTCTTCATTATCCAAATCATATAATTCTATCACTTTTTTTAATAACAGATTATCAGATAGATTGTATAATCTTAACAATGCATCATGATATTGTTTTTGATAAATTTTTACACGGAAGGATATATAAATTTCTTTTAAAAGTTCATTCCGATTATTAGATATCTTATAATGATTTTTATAAACTTCGGTGAAGCGACTTTTTAATTCGGTTTTCATAATATTATCTAGTAATTCAGTGGCTTTTTTAAGATTAAGGTTTATTCTATTGTATAGATAATCAGCCAACAAAATGATATTTTCATTATTTGTATTCTGTGAAATAG
>CAZUGB010000205.1:0-31413 GCA_964619925.1 uncultured Candidatus Cloacimonadota bacterium | reverse complement strand
CCTAAAATTGCATCGAGATTGATTTTGAAAATTGCTAAATTATGGATATAAACAAGCACTAACATCAAACCGAAAACACCGGCTTTACTCATTACCGAAGATATAATCGGTGAAAAATCATCATCCGATTCGGAATATGCACCCGGCAACCAAATATGAAATCCAACAGCACCGGATTTGATTAAAAATCCCATTGAAACGAGAATATAAACCCAAATATTTTGTGCGTTAAAAAGTCCCGAAAATGACATCGAACCTGAAAGTTTATATGCCAAACCAAATCCTGCTAACATCAAATAAGAACCAAGTGTGGAAAATACCACATAAATCAAAGAAGCTTTTTCGGATTTTCTTCCCATTAAAATTATAAAATATGCACTAAGTGCCATAAATTCCCAGTTGATAAAGAAATTTAAGAATTTATCGGTTATAAGCAGATTTCCCATTGCCAAAATCATCATTGTTAAAAAGGCATAATAACCGACTTTTTTCTTTTGATAAGACATCGAAGCAAATATTTGAATACCGCTACCGATAATAAATATATATGAAAACAAAAGTCTCATTCCCGTAAGCTGAGGAATTATTACATAGCCGTAATATCCCACGATAGCCATAGAAATAATCGCTTTTATTTTATTTGGCAACCAAGACAATGTAAATAAAATTGCCGCCGCAAGAATGGGAGACATAGATACAATGTCAAAATTGGAAACAAGCATACTAATAAATATACCCGCTACCATAAAGAATGCTATTGGCAATATTTCTCTTAGCTTACCAAGAGCGTCTTCTTCGGATTTTGTATGAACCGTCATTCCCAACCAACGAGCCAAATAAATCATTTCCAAAAGCGAACCGATTAAAACCAATGATACGGGGACAAATACACCTTTGGACGAGAGCAACATAACCAAATGCCATTTTGCCCAGAATGAAGGAAACGGCGGAACACCAAGTAGCATAAATATAAAAATTCCAAATGAAAATAATAATAACGGATTATTTTTAATCTTTTTGAAATCTTCCAATTTTTCGCCGACAATACCGCTAATCCAAAATAAACCGGCTTTTGCTATAAAATGGGATACAAAGAAGCCACCCAGAATAAGATATAAATCGGCATTATCATTAAATCCGTACATTTTAAGGAAAACAAATACAGCCAAAAGCAAACTCATTTGTCCGATGGAAGAATATCCCAAAAGTCGCTTTGCATTGGTTTGTTTTAATGCCATTATATTTGAAGCTACGAATGTGGTTAAACCGATAACCGCATACAAGATATAGGTATTTGCCGGAATTATCGGGAATAATTTATAAAAGGCATAAAAAGCCGCCGCCGAATTACCCACTGCCACAACCGACGCTATTCCCGAAGGAGCCGATTCATACACATCCAAAGCCCAGCCGTTTGCGGGAAATTGTTTTAATTCTATAACCAAAGAAATTAGAAGCAAAAATATCGACATAGAGCCCATGGAATTTGCCAAAAGCGATTTGTGAGCTATGATATCGTCGATATTCAACGTTCCTGTGTATTTATAAATAAAAATTGTTCCCAACAAATAAAATGTGGATGCCAAACCACCTGCAATGGTATATTTGAATCCGGCGGAAAGAGTTTTGATATTTCTTTCCAGCACCAAGATTGAGTATGTGGCAATAGAAACAATTTCTATAAACACAAACATATTAAAAACGTCTCGAGTCATTATCATACCGTTTATACCGGCAATAAGCACCAAATATAAAGGTAAAGAATTCACTTTTGATTCGAGGAACTTTTTACCTAAGAAAATTGCGGACAAAAAGCCCATAACATTAACAAACAGTGTTAAAAAACTCTCGACTTGTCCGAATTTTAAATTAATTGAAAATGGCGGTTTGAAACCTGCCGTATAAACAATTGGATTTGCATTGGCCTTAGCAAAAAAGAACCATTGCACCGAAATTCCCACAAAAGCCAAAAGCGATAAATACACAATAGACAGGGATAATTTTCTTCCCATTTTATCAAATAACGACAGAAGAAACCCGACACCGAGAGCTATTGCAATTATATAGATAGGATTTATCATTATTTCACCACCATTACCATTTTAAATCTTTATATTCATCGACATCCAATGTCTTTTTTTGTTTATACAATTGAATCGCATAACTTAACATAAGCGCGGTAGTAGCAAGCCCGATAACAATTGCAGTAAGCACCAAAGCGGAAGGAACGGGATCAATCACATGTTTTATTGGCGGTGTTTTTACCGCACCGTCAATTATGGGAGCCGTTCTACCCTTTAAATATCCTATGGAAACTATTATCACATGGGTTCCGGTATCCACAATGGAAAAAGCTATTATCATCTTGATAATATTTTTTTGAGTAAGCAAACCCCATAACCCGATAATAAGAAGTATAAAACCGATTGCCAGTGTAATTATCATAACTTCTCCTTAATCCTTCTTCATACTATCGATAATACTTATCAATTCCGAACCAACCTTTAAACCTACAAATGAATAAATCAAAGGTATTGCTCCGGCACTAAACAAATTACCGAATTTTCCCAAAGGCAAATAAGTGGTATCTACAAAACCGGCGGCTAAAAATATTCCTAACAAAGCCAATAAAACATAGAAAAAGCCGGAGAATGATTCGGTAAGTCCTAACAATGTATGATTGAAATGATGTTCGGGATTTGCCAAGATTAATAATAGAAAAGCGGTGGCAATTACCACTCCGCCTTGAAATCCTCCGCCGGGAGTTAAGTGTCCGTGAACAAAAATATAAACACCGAATAAAACAATTATCGGAAAAAGAAATGCTGTTCCTGTTTGAAGGATTTCCGAAGCTCTTCTTTTTCTTTTATCTTTTTCGCCCTTATTTCTTCTTAATAAAAAACCTACGCCGGCTGTTGCCAAAAACAATACCGTAACTTCGCCAAGCGTATCCAAACCTCTGTATGTTACCACAATTGATGTAACCAAATTAGGAGCGCCCAAATCGGAAGGTCCGTCTTTTACATATTTGTATGCCACTCCCGTAAGATCCGTAGCTTCATTAAAGTTTAATATCAAAGGAATAAAGGCAACAACAAACAAAGCCAAGACAATTAAAATCAATATTCTGCGAAACATTTATTTATCCTCATCTTTTGTTTTTTTTATCTTATTTACGGCATACAAAAAAACCACGGTAGTAAGAGCCGAACCGATTGCCGCTTCTGTCATAGCTACATCGGGAGCCGCTAAAATAATGTATAGTATGCTTGCAACCAAACTAACGGCACCGGAAGCTATCACCGCACCTACAAGATTTTTTTGATAAATTGCCGAAAGTGCGGCTATTATCATTACAATTCCCAAAACAATTATGATTATCAATTCCATTATATTTCTCCCTTGGCATCGGCTTCATCTTCCGCCAACTTGTCTTCAACGCTCTTTTCGGTAAGCTTAATACCGGCAAAGTGAGCGGCTCTTGCAAGTGCATGGGAAGAAATCGGATTTGTAAAAACAATAAAAATTATCAAAGCTATTATTTTTAATCCGCAAGTACACTCGGGATGTCCCAATGCTATACCCGAAAGAGTTAAAATAGATCCGAGGGTTGTTGCTTTGGTACCCGTTTGCATTCTATTATATAAATCAGGCATCCTTAAAATACCCAATGCGCCCAAAAAGATGAAAACCGCACCGATTAATGAAATTATTGCACCGACAAGCAACATTAGAGCCCCCTTTCGATGTATCGAGCTATTACCACGATACCTACAAAACTTATTATCGCATACACAATTGCCACATCAATATAGATTATTCTTTTTAGCATTGCCGCCAATAGAACTATAAGTGATATTCCGGCAATTGTCATTGTGTCTATCGCTACGGCTCTGTCTGCAACGGAAGGACCTTTTAATAATCGTATCAGTGTAATCAGAAACGATAGCAAAATCAAAAGCCCGGCAATGTTATAAATAGTATTAGCCAAACATCACCTCCAAATATTTTTCAAAGGTGGCTACAATCTCTTTTGAAGCCGATTCTACATCTTTGCCCTTTACATCAATCCAGTGGATATAATAAAATTCACCGTTTGTTTCCACGGTAAGCGTTCCCGGAGTAAGCGTAATCGAATTTGCCAACATTATTCTGCCGATTCTGGATTTTAATTTGGTTTTTACTTTTACTATACCCGGATTAATAGGCATTTTGGGATTAACGACTCTGGCTGCTACATCTAAATTGGATTTGATTAATTCACGCAAAAAAACGAAGAAATAAATTATCGAATAGATAATTGCTTTGGGAGTTAATTTAAAGTCCGAATAAACATTGGACACTCCCAAAAAGATTAATGAAATCATTATCGAAGCAATTGCCCCGAAAATAAATTCATCCTTTTGATGTGGCGTTAAAATCAACCAAATCACAAAGAGAAATACCGTTAAATAAACAAAATTCTTCAAATTTTTCATCTATTTTTCCTCACTTTCGCTCCGAAAAAACAGAGGCTTAATATATGTCAATTTTATTTTCAATCCTATCAAATTTTAGTTTGGATAAATTCATTTTTTCATTGATATTCCCTACTAAAATAGGCATATAACAAAGATCTTAAAATGTGCTTTATTAGTTTTTTGGAACCTACAACCTCCCGATTTTCAAAGCTAACTATTAAGCTTTTTTAATTTCTCATTTGATAATTTTAATGTTGCTTTTCCTGATTATTTTTTGAAATAAAAACAATATGAAATGATGAACAAACAAATGCCCCTTTAAGTGAACTTACTACGGTGATTCCCGAAGCGGGAGATAACAATTGGCTTCAAATAAAATTGCAAACTCTAATATGTTTATAATGAATTAGAAAAATAAGTAAGCCGTTATCTAGATTTCTTGCTTTATTTATTTTGACAAACTTGGTGATACTCGATAGCGACCTTCCCCCCTTTTTTACACTTTTATAAAAAAATTTAATTTTCCGCTTGACCGATTTTATCACATTATAATCTTGTCATATCAGATTTATCTCATATTATAAAAGGAGCATATAATGATCGATGAATTCGTAGTTAAAAAGTTATCAAAGTTATTCACGATACTTTCAAACGAAATACGCATCAAAATCATTTATACCCTTATAGAATTCGATTCATTAACCGTTACGGAACTTTCCGACAAAATCGGTGTTCCGCAAAACACACTTTCTTCCCATCTAAAAGCCCTTTACGAAGGTTCGTATTTGAATAAAGAACAAAAATGGCGAAATATCTACTATTCGATAAAAGAACCCAAATTAAAAGAATTATTCGAGTTGGGAACAGTGATATTATACAATAAATGGGAAGATAATTGGGAAAAGATTGTTAAAGCAAAATCAAAAATAGAACAAGCTGTTCATAAAAATAAAAAGAAAAGCAAATAGGAGGATACTATGGAAAAAATTATTCCGAGATGGGAATGGAGAACCTTTGGAGAGGATTTAAAAGACGGTGAGGAAGCTATCAAGAAATATGAAATGAGTAGAATTAAAGAAAGCAAAGAGATTTACATTCTTTCCAAAAAAAGTAATGACAATACCAAGATAAGAGATGAATTAATGGATATTAAAACGCCTATCCGAATTAATTCGGAAACAGGTTTGGAACAATGGACCGTTCTTATGAAAGCCGGTTTTCCCATTCATATTAATGATTTGGCATTGGTATATAAAGCCTTCGGATTACCTTTACCCTATCTTGAAAAGGACGAATATTCGTATCAGGAATACATAAACGAACTTATCGGAAAAAATCCCGATTTGATGATGGTAGATGTGGAAAAGAAAAGATACGGTTATATTATTGACGATGCCATTGTGGAAATTGCAGAAGTAAAATTTAATAACATTCCCATTAAAACCATTGCCGTAGAACACGCAAACCCCGAATTGGTTATTAATACCGTAAAAAAACTCGGTTTGGATAAATACGAAAATGTGAACTACATAAAAGCAATGAAAAGAACTTTTAATTTTTAAAACCATGAATACCTATTTTTTCAAAGAAGGACCGATAACCGAACTTTCTTGGGGAAAATTTGTTATTTTCGGAAAAGAACATTACAAAAAAAGCAACGGTTCCATAGTGGGAGCAGGCAAAGATATCAGGATATACAAAGGAGTTGTTACACCGTGGAAAGAACGAAAGGGACATTATCTTACCCTTGATATGATTACAGGTGTAAAAGAATGCGATATTTTGATAATAGGTAACGGAATTTTAGGAGCAGTGGAAATATCAAAAGAGATAAAAGAACATTACAAAAATTTAATCGTAAAAAAAACACCCGAAGCCTGTAAATTATTTAATAAACTTTATAATGAAAACAAAAATGTCGCACTTTTGGCACATGGAACCTGCTAAAAATAAAAACAAAGGAGAAAAAATGAAAAAATATGCAATATTGGATATAGGAACAAATTCGATAAAATTCTTTTTATTCGGAATAGAAAACGGAAATGCGGAAACCATAATAGATACGAATAACATTTCCAGATTGGGAGAAGGTTTGCAAAAAACCGGTAAAATTTCAAACGAGGCAATGGATAGAAACATCAAAGCATTAAGTGAATTTTTGGAAATTGCCAAAGAAAACGAAGTGGAAGAAATTACCGCCGTGGGAACAATGTGTTTGCGAACGGCTACAAACGCCGATGAATTTATCAAAAGAGCAAAGGAAGAATTGGGATTGGAAATAAAAGTAATTCCGGGTGAAGAGGAAGCTCGTCTTTCATACCTTGCGGTTTTATCCACCATAGGAAAAACGGATAAAAACATAGTGGTTTTCGATACCGGTGGCGGTAGCACGGAGTTTATTTTCGGCGAAGGAACGGAATTGGTAAAAAAAATGAGCTTAAATATCGGTGCAATACGTCCCACGGAAGAATTTTTGCATTCAAACCCCGTTACGGACGAAGAAGTTAATAAAATGCTGTCTTTCCTAAAAGATTTCTTTGACCAACATAATCTCGACGGAAAAGCCGATTACCTGATAGGAATAGGTGGAACGGTTACTTCCATGGGTGCCGTAATGTACAAAATGACAAAATATGATCCCAATAAAATTCAAGGTTCAAAACTAACTCTCGAAGAGATAAATAATCAAATTAATCTATACAAAAGCAAAACAATCGAAGAAAGAAAACAAATCCCGGGTTTGCAACCGAAAAGAGCGGATGTGATTTTAGCCGGTGCCGCTATTGTAAAAACAATCCTCGAAAAATTCAACAAAGATTATTTTATTATCAGCGACAGAGGATTAAGACACGGATTAATGTTCGATAAATATCTCAAATAAAGGAGAAATCTATGCCTTTTTTATTTAATAACAGAACAAAACAATTGGAAACGGAAATAGATAAATACCTTGATTCGGTATTAAAAGCGGGACTTATTTTTTACGAAGGTGTAAAACATTATCTTTCAAACGACAAAAAAGCTTTTCAAAATGACTTTAATAAAATTTCCGAATTGGAAACTTCGGCGGATAATATAAGAAGAGAAATCAAAACAAAACTTTATACTTATATGCTTATCCCCGAATCCCGTGGTGATGTTTTGGGACTTTTGGAAACTCTGGACGATGTGGTGGATATTTGTGAAATCGTATTAAAACAACTATCAATAGAAAATCCGGAAATGCCGGATTATTTAAAAGAAGACTTTTTGGAGCTTTCCGAATTTTCTCAAAAAACGGTTGAAGAATTGGTAAAAGGCGCGCGTGCCTTCTTTAAAGAAATCAATATGGTAAACGATTTTGTGAACAAGGTTCATTTTTATGAACACGAAGCCGACGATGTGGAAGAGCAATTAAAAAGAAAAATATTCGGAACCGATAAAATACCTCGATTCAGCCGAAAGATTCATATGAGATATTTTGCCGAGAAGATAGCCGCTGTATCCGATGTTGCCGAAGATGTGGCGGAAAGATTAGCCGTTTATGCCATAAAAAGAAAAATTTAGGGGAAAAAGATGTTAACACTACTATTCTTTTTATCCAGCGGTTTATTTTTAGGATGGTCTCTCGGCGCAAATGATGCGGCAAATATATTCGGAACAGCCGTTGGCACAAAGATGGTTAAATTTCGTACCGCCGCATTGATATGCAGTGTGTTTGTGATAATAGGAGCAGTGGTTAGTGGTGCGGGAGCATCTCATACTTTGGGAAAACTCGGTGCCATAAACGAGCTTTCGGGTGCCTTTATTGTGGCACTTGCCGCCGCTATCACCGTTATGTGGATGACAAAAGCAGGTCTTCCCGTTTCCACATCTCAAGCGATTGTGGGTGCTATAATCGGCTGGAACCTGTTTGCTCATTTTGCAACCGACTTAAAATCTCTTTCCAAAATTTTGGGAACTTGGGTATTTTCGCCGATTTTATCCGCATTTTTCGCCTTTGTTTTCTTTTTTATCGTAAAAAGAATCGTAGAAAACAGCAAAATTCATCTGATAAGGTTGGATTCTCTTACAAGATGGGGTTTATTGATAGTGGGTGCTTTCGGTTCATACAGTTTGGGTGCAAATAATATCGCAAACGTAATGGGAGTTTTTGTAAATTCCTCGCCTTTCAAGGATATTACCATTGGTAATTTGATACATTTTTCATCCGTTCAACAATTATTCTTGCTTGGCGGATTGGCAATAGCGGTGGGAGTTTACACCTATTCAAAAAAGGTTATGATGACCGTAGGTGCGGGAATTTTCAAACTTTCGCCCGTATCCGCCTTGGTTGTGGTATTGGCAAGTTCCACTGCACTTTTCCTATTTGCCTCACAAAGCTTAAAACACTTTTTGGTATCTCACGGATTACCCTCGTTTCCACTTGTTCCCGTATCCAGTTCGCAAGCCGTGGTAGGTGCCGTGCTGGGAATTAGTTTGGCAAAAGGCGGAAGAAATATCAATCTGAAAGTATTGGGACGAATCAGTATCGGTTGGGTAGCCACACCGGTATTTTCTTTGATTTTGTCCTACATAATGTTGTTTTTTATGCAAAACGTATTTATGCAAAAGGTGTTTCATTAATCATGAAAAGAATAAAATTTCTCTTATTGATTTTATTTGTCTTAATTTTGACGTTTAATTCCGAGGCCAAAGAAAAATCGTTTCCCAAAAAACCCATAAAAATACTTGTTTACACCGGTCCGGGCGGTTTGATAGATATTACCGCAAGAAAATTTGCCACCATCGCTTCCAAATATACCGACGCTACGTTTGTGGTGGAAAATAAACCCGGTTCCGGAGGTATAGTAGCGATAAAAAGGCTATTGCAAGAGCCTGCTGACGGTTATACCCTTTTTGCGGGGACAAAATCCAATATATCCAAAATTGTAGCTTCCGGCGTGGATACATACATAAATGCCATAGATTGGGCGGCACTTATGTTATCCGACCACGAATGCGTTATTACAAACAAAAACAATCCAATAAACACTTGGCAACAAATAGTGGAAGATGCAAAAGAAAAAAACGGTAATCAGTTATGGTTAGGTCCTGCAAAAGGCGGTTTGGATCATGTTACGGCACTAAAAATTTGGGATAAAGCAGGTATAAAGGCAAAGTGGATACCCTTTAAAAGCGGTGGAAAAGCAAAAGCGGCATTACTGGGGAAACAAGGCGTAGCCTATGTGGGAAATCCCGGAGAAGTTTTGGGAAATGATAATTTGAAAATCGCCGCAATATGCGCGCCAAAAAGATTGCCGCAGTTTCCCGATGCCCCGATATTCAAAGAGTTTGGTGTGAATGGTGTGGAAAACGAAGTTATGTGGCGCGGATTTATGCTTAAAAAAGGTATCCCGCAAAAAATAAGAGACTGGTATGACGATCTTTTTAAAAAAGTGGCGAATGATCCCGAATGGAAAGATTATTGGCAAAGAAACGGTATAGAAACCACCTTTTACGGTTCCGATAAATTCTCAAAAATCGTTTTGAACGATAAAAAGCAATTCGAATATTATCTTAAAAAAATCGGAATTATCAAAAACATTCAAAAGAGTAAAATCGGTGAATTTGTGGGTAGCAAAGGTTTTCATATCTTCCTTTTTCTAATTATAATTATCTACATTGCAATAGGTTTTTTGACATACTTTTCAAAATTACGTTATAAATTCGGCAGGATAATGATTCCTCTCTTCTTTATTTTTTTGTCGATTATTTTTTACCTTATCACATATTCATTCCCCGTTAATGAAAAGGTGGGACCTTCCGTTGTTCCCAGATTATGGATAGCCTTTATAATACCGCTTTCTTTATATCTTTTGTTTGATATTTTAAGAAAAGACAAAGAAAATATCGAAATTCCCAAAGGCGACATTCCCATAGTATGGAAATTCTTTTTGCTTTTGGTTGTATATCTTATCTCAATGATTTACATAGGATATTTTATAAGCTCGTTTTTGTTTGTATTTTTTGCGATGTTACTTTTGGGATATAAAAAATATTCCACAATGGTATTAATTTCGGCAGGTTGGATAGTATTTTCATATTTCGTTTTTTATAGGATGCTATTTGTTCCGTTACCTACCGGAAAATTTATAGAACTTTTATTGAGGTAATATGGATATTATAACGCATTTGGTTCAAGGTTTCGGTTTTGTATTGGGCATAAAGCCGTTGTTATTTATTACAATGGGTGTGATAATGGGAATAATGGCAGGAGCAATGCCCGGTTTGTCGCCATCCATGGGAGTGGCTCTATTGGTACCTTTCACCTATGCCATGTCCCCCACTTTGGCATTGATTTTATTGGTTTCCATCTATATTTCGGCAAATTACGGCGGTTCGATAACTGCGGTAACGATTAATGCGCCCGGAACACCTTCGGCAGTGGTAACATCATTCGACGGCTATCCTCTTACCAAACAAGGTAAACCCGGAATGGGATTGGGAGTATCTTTGGTTGCTTCCACTATCGGCGGTTTTGTGGGAACCATTATTTTGATACTTTTTAGCGTTCAGCTTGCAAAGATAGCGGTAAAATTTCATCCTGCCGAATATTTTGCGCTTGCTATTTTCGGACTAACCACGGTGGCAACCTTAGGCGGCAGAAATTGGATAAAGGCTTTTCTTATGGCAATACTGGGTTTACTTTTGAACACAATAGGCATAGATCCCATATCCGGTGTAAGTCGTTTTACATTCGGTTCCGTTCATCTCTACGACGGTTTTTCACTTATTCCCGCCCTTATCGGATTATTTGCCCTAAGTGAAGTTTTTAAACAACTTGAAGAGCGAAATTTTAAAACAAAAAAAATAAAATTGGAAAAAACCCAATGGCCCGGATTTATCGATTATTGGAAATTAAAATTAACCATTTTACGTTCTTCTTTGATAGGCACATTGATAGGCATTTTCCCGGGAGCCGGTGCAACCATTGCCTCTTTTATATCCTATGATATTGCAAAAAGAAGTAGCAAAGAACCCGAAAAATTCGGTAAAGGCTCACTGGAAGGTGTGGCGGCGGCGGAAGCGGCGAATAGTAGTTCGGTGGGCGGTGCTTTGGTGCCATTACTCACTTTGGGCATTCCCGGTAGCGCATCCACAGCCGTTTTGATAGGCGCCTTGATGATTCACGATCTCACACCCGGTCCGCAACTTTTTCATAACAGACCGGAAATCATATACGGATTGTTTGCAAGCTTATTAATTGCCAATGTGGTAATGCTTGTATTGGGACTTTTCGGGAGTAAAATCTGGGTAAAGGTTACCGCTATCCCCAAAAAAATACTTTATCCGCTCATTTTCACCGTTTCAATAATAGGAAGCTTTGCGGTACGTTATTCTTTCTTTGATGTAATAGCCTGTTTGGGTTTCGGTTTAACGGGTTGGATATTAAGAAGAAACAACTATCCCGTGGCACCTATTGTTTTGGGTTTGGTATTGGGAAACATTGCCGAAACAAATTTCAGAAGAGCCGTGATGATGGGAAATTATTCGATTTTCTTTAAAAGACCGGTTAGCCTTATCTTATTGATTTTGGCAATGGTATCTTTTATTTGGCCGATAGTTAGAACAAAGATTTATAGCAAAAAAGAACTTTCCAAATTAAAAAGCAGATAAAAAAAGGAGATTCAAATGAAGAAAAAATTAATTATTTTGTTTTTGCTTGTTTTTTCATTATCACTTTTCTCTCAAACGGCAAATTCAATTTATGAAAACGGATTTTTGAAGTGGAAATCAAACGATGGAAATTTTTCCACACGTTTCGACATCAGAGCATACTTGGACGGTGCGGTCTTTTTTGAAAACAAAAACAAATTAAGCAACGGTACACATCTAAGAAGAGCAAGATTTGCAATAAAAAGCAAATTTTATGAAAAATGGAATGCCGAATTTGATTTTGATTTTGCCGATAATTCCGTGGAAGCAAAAGATATGTGGCTTTCTTACGATCTTTTTAACAATTGTTTTGTAAAAGCGGGACATTTTAAGGTTCCTTTCAGTTTAAACGAATTAACATCATCCAGATTAATTACATTTATGGAAAGAGCATATCCCACCACCTTTGCACCCGGCAGAAAAATGGGTCTGGGATTTACCAAGTGGACAAATAAGCTATTCTTATCATCTGCAATTTACGGTCAGGAAATAGACGGCAAAAAAGACAAAACCACCGACGAAGGATACGGTTTTGCATCGCGTATGGCTTTTGCACCTATCCACAATGAAGATTTTGTAATTCACACCGGATTGGGATTTGTATATCAAACACCGGACGACGAAGGTAACACCGTGGAATTTAAAGAAGAACCCGAAACAAAAATCGGAGATACCGAATTTTGCAATACAAATGACATCCCTAATGTAAAAAGCTACGATGTAAAAGGCGTTGAAGGAGCTTTTGCATACAAAAACATACATCTTCAAGCGGAATATATGAAAACCACGGTTTATCGTACCGATAATTTGGATAATATCAATTTTGACGGAGGTTATGCTTATCTTTCTTGGATTTTAACCGGTGAACATCAACCCTACGAGATGAAAGAAGGAGAATTCGGTAAAATAGTTCCGAAAAACAATTACGGTGCTTTCGAAGTGGCTTTTAGATATAGTCATCTTAATCTCACCGACGATGATTACAAACTTCCCGAAGGTCAAACTGTTGATTCCGATAGAGTAAAAGGCGGTAAAGCAAACAACTTTACATTCGCTTTGAATTGGTATGCAAATAACAAAATAAGATTTATGCTCAACTACGCTATTGTGGATAATTCGATTTTTGCCGATATGAAAGGCAAAATGATAGGTGATGATGATTTTAGCTATCTACAAATGCGTATATTGGTTTTATTTTAGGAGGATGATATGAAAAAACTTTTCTTTTCCATAATATTGATTTCTCTGATGCTCTTTTCCTGTTCCACAAAGGAAAAAATTATTTCCCCGAATACAAATCCCGAACATTCATCCTTGTATATAAACGAATTTATGGCATCTAATTCTACCACGATAGCAGATGAAAACGGCGATTTTGACGATTGGATTGAAATTTATAACGATAGCGACGAAGCAATCGATTTGGCAGGATACTATTTGAGCGACGACGAAGCTACCCCTGACAAATGGGCTTTCCCAACGGATAATCCCGCCGCCACCACAATTCCTTCAAAAGGATTTTTATTAATCTGGGCAGACGACGAAGAAACACAAGGTCCGCTTCACACAAACTTTAAATTATCCTCCGGCGGAGAATCGGTAATTCTTACAGATAAAAACGGCTCTACGGAATTGGACGCAATTAAATATCCGGCTCAAACAACCGATGTTTCCTACGGACGCTCACCTGACGGCGGAGATTCTTGGCAAACATTTACAAATCCCACCCCGGGAACATCAAACACAAATACACCTCCTACCGATGCAATTTTGGTTATAAACGAATTTATGGCTTCAAACGATACCACTTTTGCGGACGAACACGGAGAATATGACGATTGGATTGAACTATACAATGCAGGCGGTAAAGCCATAGATATTGGCGGTATGTATATCACGGACGATTTGAACGAACTTACAAAATATCAAATACCTACCACTAATCCAGATTCCACCACCATTCAACCCGGTCAATTTTTACTCTTGTGGGCGGATAAACAACCCGAACAAGGCATATTGCATCTAGGAGATATAAAATTATCTTCCGGCGGCGAACAAATCGGTATCATAAAATCCGACGGTACCACCATAGTGGATTCACTCACTTTCGGCGAACAAACCACCGATATTTCCTACGGTCGATTACCGGACGGAAGCGATAATTGGCAATTTTTTGATAAACCTACTCCCGGTAAAACAAATCAATGAACCCAAGGCGGGATTATTCCCGCCTATTTTTCTTATATAAAATGCAATTCTTTAAAATCTTTATCCTTCTCCTTTTTATTGTTTCCTGCACAATTTCACAACCTACAAACCAGCAGAACGATAACACCGCTCTCTATCTTGTGAGTGAATACAATCTGCAAATTTCCGAACCTTCCGGTTTAACCTATGACGGACAATTTTTGTGGACTGTAAGCGATAACACCGGCAGTATTTACAAATTGGATACTCTCGGCACGGTAATAAAAGAGCTGAATATAAACGCACAAGATCCCGAAGGAATAGCCTACGATTATAACACTAATACACTTTGGATTGTGGAAGAAGCAACAAGCAACGTAAAAAATATCTCTCTCACCGGTGATATTATTTCGTGGCACCACTTGGACTTTGTGGAACAAGGAAATAGCGGATTGGAAGGTATTTGTATAAAGCAAAACAACAATTTCTGTCTGCTCAAAGAAAAAAATCCGGGTTATTTCTATTTGCTTTCAAGTGATTTTAATTTAATCAAAAGCACCAAATTGGATTTTGCCAACGACTATTCCGGTATTTTTCCGCATACAAATAATTGCTATTGGATAGTTAGCGATCAATCGAAAAAATTATTTTTGTGGAACAATAGTTCCGATACGGTTATAAAAAAATTTTCACTACCTTTTCCCAAAGCGGAAGGTATCGTTTTTATAAACAAAAAAAGTATCATTTATATTATCAGCGACTTGGAGCATAAACTTTATAAGTACAAACTCGTTGAAAATTTTTAAGAATTTAAAATTATAATTTGTCTATGTATGATTTTGGGAAATTTTTTCCAAAACTTCTTTTAACTCCACACAGACCCCATTTAATCAATAAAAACATTTGACACTCAGTTTACTCAAAAAAAACCTACACTAAATTTTTATTAAGTAGGCGCTGATAAGGAGTTATGCCAATGAAAGACGATAAACAAAAAGAAATCACGAAAATAATCACAAAACATCTTGGTAAAAAAGATTTTATCCCCTTGGTTTTATCGGATTTGAAAAATATCGAAAACCCAATATCAAAGGAAACGCTTGTTTTGATAGCCGAAAAATCTCCTTACTCCTTATCACAATTGTATGAATTTACCACTTTCTATGACAATTTAAATAAAACTTCCTCGGCAAAATATTCTTTAATTCTTTATTATGGCGGTTCGGCATTTGCCAATGACTATACATTTATGAAAAATTTTATTACACACCATATAAAAAAGAATAAAGACAAAACATTTAGCCTTACGGAAATAGCGGATTCAAACCTATGTTTTAAAACTCCCGCATTAAAAATAAACCAAACTCTTCATACCGATTTGACTTTAACGAAACTAGCGGAATTACTAAATTCACTTGATTAGGGGGAACTTTTGGAAATACGCATAGCCGCTTCTTATCATAATACCGAAACCGAAAAAATTATAAAAAAAATAACCGCTTTCTTAAAGAAAAACAAACTCAAAGCAAAGATTATAAAAACAACATCTTCGGGATTGTATTTTTCGGAACCGGCAATAAAAATTCTTTCGTCCGACACAAAACCGAAAATTTATACCAATATATCCGCGGAAAACATAGATTCTTATTTGCAAGATTATTTTTCCAAAAAATTCAAACTCGCAAATAAAGGAATATTAAAAAACAAGATAATCACAAAAGAAGCCGTCATATTAAAGAAATTTGCATCTCTCATTCCCGACAGCATCGAAGATTATATTGCTCACAAAGGCTATGAAACCGTGATAAAACTTTTAAAAAAATCATCACCCGCCGATATATCAAATGCTATCAAAGAAAGTGAATTACGCCGAAGAAATTATAAAAATGACAACGTAGGTATTTTGTTATCCAAATTTTATTCCCTTTCTTCCGAAGAAAAATTTTTGATTTGCAATGCCTTTGACTACGATCCTTCTTCTCAAAATCAAAAAACCATTATCTTATCAAACATTCATTCGATTATAGAAGGAATGATAATTTCCGCTTATGCAACAAATACCCGTATCGGATACATTTTTATAGATGTTAATGACGATATATCCGAACAGATGATAAAAACCGCGATATATGATGCCAAATCCAAAGGATTTTTGGGCGGGAATATTTTAGGAACCAATTTCAATTTTAATATCAAGATAAAAAAAGGCTTCCATTCGTTACTTTTCGGTATGGACAAAGCTATTGTTTTGGCAATGGAAGGTAAAAGATTTTCTCCTGATTTTAGCAACGATAATTTCATTACATTAAGTGCCGAAACATTTGCATCTATTCCATGGATAATGAAAAACAAACCTGCTAATTTTAAAAAAACGGGTATAAAAAATAATTTCGGCACAAAATTGGTTACACTTTCGGGAAAAATAAAAAATCCTCAGGTTGCGGAAGTAAATTTGGGAATTTCCATAAAAAATCTTGTGGAAGAATACGGCGGGGGAATAAAATCCGACAAAAAATTAAAAGCCGTTCAGTTGGGCGGTATAAACGGTATCTTTTTAAATTCGGATTTAACAAATATCACCTTTGATTTTGACTCGTTAAAAAAATTATACCAAAATATCAATTTGGACAGCGTTGTTGTTTTTGACGAATCTTCTTGCATGGTAGATGTTACTTGGCACACTATGGAAGTTTTATCAAATGAATCATGCGGAAAGTGTACGATTTGCAGAATAGGATTAAAACGAATAACCGAAATTTTAAAATCAATCACAAAAGGTAATGCCGGAATTGACGATTTGAGAAAACTAAAAGCTCTGGGCGAAGAATTGCAAAATTTGTCACTCTGTGATTTCGGTAAAAGTGCCGCAACGCCTTTACTTAGTTCGCTAAAATATTTTAGAGACGAATTTGTTTCGCACATAGAAAATAAAAGATGTCCAGCCAAAAAATGTCCCGAATTGATAAAGTATAAAATAATATCAAAAAATTGCACAGCTTGCGGTTTATGCAAAGAGATATGTCCCGTTGATGCAATAAGCGTTAAAAACAATATTTATTCAATTTCTTCCGAAAAATGTATAAAATGCAATGCTTGTTTTGAAGTCTGTTCGGATAAAGCAATTTCAATCGTTCAAAATAAATAAGGTAAAATTATGATAAATATAACAATCGACGGTAAAAAAATACAATGTGAACCGAATAAAACAATATACGAAATAGCCAAAGAAAACAATATTGAAATACCCAAGATTTGCGATGCGGATTTTATCCAAGAAGGCGTTTCTTGTGATATTTGCTTGGTTAATATTGTGGGCAATGAAGGTTTATCGGATGCTTCCACAACCATGGCAAAAGACGGGATGAAAATATTTACCGATTCGCGTTCCGTTAATAGAGCCAGAAAAATTTCTTTGGAACTGTTACTTTCCGACCATTACGCAAATTGTGAAGCTCCCTGCAAAACCGCTTGTCCTTTAAATTTGGATATTCAAACGCTTTTATCTCATATTTCCGATGATGAAACGGATTCCGCATTAAAAATTATCTCTCAAACATTACCCCTACCTTATACCATTTCCAAATTATGCCCCGGATATTGTGAAAATCAGTGCTACCGTTCGTTTGTAGATGAATCGATAAAGATAAAAGAGATTGTAAATTATCTCTCCGACAAACTTGCAAACATTCGAGAACCGATTAATAAAATTAAAAAAAACGGCAAAAAAATAGCGATTGTAGGTGCGGGAATATCGGGTTTGATTTGCGGATTTGAATTATCCAAAAAAGGTTATGACGTACAAATATTCGAATCAATGCCTGAAGCCGGTGGAAAATTAAGATATTATTTACCCGAATTTATCATTCCGAAAGACATCTTAAAAAAAGAAATCGAAAACTTGCAAATATACGGTATGAAAATAAAAACCAATACTTCTCTGGGTAAAGATATATCCCTAAACAAACTTTCATCTCAATATGATGCCGTTTATCTTGCCACGGGTTTACAAAAGAAAAACATTCCCAAACTAAAAAACCTGGGAAAAACCAAGTCTGTTATCTACGCCAATGATTTTTTAACGGACTATCATCTCGGCAAAAAAACCAAATTGGGAAAAGATGTTACAATATACGGAAATAACGATACGGCTTTGTATTGCGCCAGAATAATAAAAAGAATAGACGCCAATTTGAATGTGAGCATTTATACTAATCACTATTCGGAAACGGATATGTTTGATAATGAAAAATTAGCAGTGGCAAAAAGCGAAAATATAAATGTTATTAAAGATAAACGCCCTGTTCACATCAAAAAAGAAAAAGGCAAAAAATTCTCCCTTTTACTCAAAAATTTAACTGATGATACCACCGAAATCAAAAAAACCGATACCTTCATTTTGGCTTTTGAACCCAAAGCGGAAATCGGCTTATTTCACGGAAAATTGAAAAAAATCAGTCTTCCTCTTAATTCCGACAAAAAATTAAGGGTAAGTATTTCTTCTCATTATACGGGAATAAAAAATATTTTTGCAGGCGGCAATCTTATTTTGGAACGCACAAGATCAATTTCTCATATCATTTTGGACGCTCAAAAAGCGGCATCATCGATAGACAATTATCTCTCGAACAACAAACCGCAAAATATCGCATATCATTTTAATTCATACAAAGAAACGGATATTTCACAAATGGATAAAAATCTTTTCCTAAATTACAAACAGCAAAAACATATTCCCAAAAAGATTATATCGTATCCTAAATCCAAATCGAAAATACCCATAGAAACCGAAATAAAATTAGTTGATGACGATATAAAAAACGAAGCGAAATTATGTTTAAATTGCGGATGTTTAATTCAATCAACATGCAACTTGAAAAAATATGCCGAAAAATACAAGGCGGAACCGCAAAACTACACGGGTAAAAGAAATAAATACCCCATAGACGAATCTCATCCATTTATAACATTTGATCCGAACAAATGTATTAAATGCGGTTTGTGTATCGAAGTTTGCCAAGATATTGCAGGAAAAAGTATTTTCGGATTTATTGATAAAGGATTTGGCACCTATATAGCTCCGGAACTCGGATTGCCTTTGAAAGAAACCGATTGTTTATCATGTGGAAAATGCACGGAAATTTGTCCTACTGCCGCTTTGTATCCGAAGAATATTAATTATACGCTTAATTCTCTTACTTATGAAGAAACATATCAAAACTGCGGGTTATGCGGTTTGGGATGCGAAATAAAGGTTAAAAGTCAATCGGGTAAGGTGAAAATAATATCACCTTCGGGTAATGGTATAAACAAAAATAATTTGTGCTTTGAAGGAAAATTTGCATGGCAGATTTTCGAGTCTGACAAAAGAATAAAAAAACCATATATCAGAGCTGATAAAACAAACGATTGGCAAGAGAAAAAACCGATTTGGATTGAAGAGGAAAACTTGGCAAAAATTTCAAAGATAATAAAAAATCAGCTCTCGGCATCACAGAAAAATGCGATTTACGTTGATCCTGTGGCATCTTTGGAAGAAACATTGATGTTAAAAGAAATCGCCGATAAATTAAATGCCAATTTATATTCTTTTACATCAGACAAAACCTTTATGAATAGTTTTTATAACACCATTTACACCGAGAAGAACTTTAACGATCTTTACCTTGCAAAATCCATTGTGATAATTGGAAATATCCCTTTGGTTTTACGTTCGGTAATTAGGGAATTACAGAAAAAAGGAAAAAAATTAATAATTATTACGGAAGAAAAAAATAAATTTAACCACTTTGCCGATATTTTATTGGATTCCAGCAATATCAATCTCACTCTGGAAAAAATAATCGAATACAACAATCTTGATTGTAGCTGTTCCGATGTTAATTGCGATTGTAATACGGAACAAATTCTTCAAGTGGATTTACCTCCCAAAACGGTTTTTGTGTATAATAAACACAGAGTTTCCGAACAGGTTATCGCCAATATTTTAAGATTATCTTACCAAATTTGCAGCGAATATACTCCCGGCTCCGGACTGTTTGAGGTTTCTGACTTTATCAATACAAAAGCTTTCATCAAAATGAAGATACCCAAATATTCCCTTCAATTGGCGGATACTGTATTTTTATACGGTACAATGCCGAATTCCGAGCAATTGAAATGGTTGGAAAAATCAAAATTCGTTATTTCCTTTGATACACACCTCGAAGACGATTGCATTGCAGATATTTTCATACCGAAACCCGATTATTTATCCATTGATGCAAAAGCCATCGCAGATGATCTTAGAGTGGTAAATTTTAAAAACGTGAAAAAAGAAAATTACTTTGAAAATATCCTTACAATTTTTAAAAATGCTGGCTTATTAACCAAAAAACAAAGTTCTCCGGAATATTGGAATAAAAAAGCGGATGAATTTATCAAATCGTTGCCAAAACCCGTTTCATTCGACGAAAATCGCTTGGCGGAATTGATAGAATCCATTGATAACGTTAAAGAAAAGGTTTTAAGATACTATCCGGTTTACTACTTCGAGATAAACAAACTAAAAAAATATATCAAATAAAAAAAGCATCAAAAGGGCTTAAAATTCAAAGCTGTTTTTCTATTTCCTTTAATACATCGGATTTTATTTTTTGCAAATCTCCGGCAATACGACAACCGGAAGCGTTTTTGTGTCCGCCGCCACCGAATTTAACCGCAATTTTATTCACATTGATAACATTCGATCTAAGATTCAAACGCCAATAATTCGGTTTTAATTCCGAAAAATACACAATCACATATACGCCTACCACACCTTTTACATATCTGGTAAGTTTAGAAGTAGCATGTTGGGTAAGACCTTTTTTTTCTAACATTTCCAAAGTAGAACTCATAAAAAGCACTTTGTCGTTGTGATACGTTTCTATTTCGGCTAATATTTCACCGATAAATTTTATTTCATCTACGGTTTTGCTAAGAAGAAATTTCTCTGTGATTTCTGCTGGTTTCAAACCGAATTTCATCAATTTGGACGCCGTCATAAAAGTATTTTCGTTAATATTGCTGTTTAAATAACCGTCTGTATCATTTAATATCGTAGTATAGATGCAATCGGCAATGTATTTTTTCGATTTGTCCGAAACACCGTTTATATCATCTTCGAAAAGAGAAAAAATTATCACACCGGCGCTAACACATTCGGGAAGTATAAGGTTTACGGCTCTTTTTATCACATTATTTTCGATATGGTGGTCAATCGTGAAAATGTTTTTCGCCTGTTTTACAATAGGTGATGCTTTTCCTACTCTGTCTTCTTCGTGGCAATCCACCAATATTGCCGTTTCGTAATACATTTTGTCATCAAAAACCTTTGCAATTTCTTTTCCCCTGATAAAATCATACAATGCGGGCGGTTCCTCTTCCAGTACGATATCCGATTTTATTCCTTTTTCCAAAAGTAAGGTTCTTAAAGCAAGTGTAGCGGGAAAACCGTCCCCGTCGGGATTTTGATGTGTTAATATGGCGATGGATGAAGAATCTTTTAATACTTTCCAAAATTCTTCTCTAAAATCTTTGTAATCTTTTTTTACATTCATCACTTTTCTTCTTCGTGTATTTTTTTTATTAATTCTTCTATCTTTTCTGCTCTATCTTCCGTGTCGTCATAAAAAAATCTTAATTCCGGTATTGTTCGAAGAATTTTTGCTTTGGCTATTTCATTTTTTATAAAACCGGCCGCTTTTTGAAATGCTTTTTCAGCCTCTTTTTTTTCTTTTTGAGATAATGTTCTGTAATGGATGTTTGCATATCCCAAATCTTCCGAGATTTTCACATCCACAATCGAAACGAGAGCCAATCTTTTATCTCGCATTTTAAATTCGATTGTATTTGATATTAATTTCAAAAGCTCTTTTTCTATTCTTCTTTTTCTTATGGGATTCACTTTTTTAGCCTCTTTTTATAACTTACGTTGCACCTTTTCCACCGTGAAGCATTCTATTACATCGCCTTCTTTTATATCATTGAAATTAACAAGCGAAATTCCGCATTCGGAACCGGCAAGAACCTCTTTTGCATCTTCATTATAATGTTTCAGTGCCAGCATATCTCCTTCAAAAATCTGCTTATCATCTCTATACAAACGTATTTTGGAAGGATAAATCATCTTGCCGCTTTCTACAAAACAACCGGCGATATTACCAACTCCTTTGATTTTAAATACTTTTTTAACCTGTGCGGAACCAATTACCGTTTCTTTCAATTCGGGTGCTAACATTCCACTTAATGCCGCTTTTATATCGTCAATCAGATTATAAATTACCTGATAAACCTTGATTTCAATTCCCTTCTTTTCCGCTTCTCGTTTCACCGGATTGGGAACACGAACATGAAATCCCAATATTATCGATTGAGAAACATAAGCCAATTCCACATCCGCTTCGGTAATACCACCCACAGCTCTTCGGATTATTCTCACGGCTACTTCGTCCGTTGACAATTTTTCCAAAGAATCGCATATCGCTTGCACAATACCGTCGGTATTACCTTTAACTATCAAATTCAATCCCTTGATATTGGATTCCGATATCTTTCGATACAAATTCCCAAGCGTAACCGTAGATTGGAATCTATTGATTTCATCTTTTTGTCTTTGTCTTTGAGTAGCTATTTCCTTGGCTTTTTTCTCATTGTCTATTTTATTCAGCTTATCTCCACCCATAGAAACATCATTCAAACCGAATATCAAACCTACATCCGAAGGATGTAATTCGTTAACTTCCTTATTTGCATCATCCAATATTTTTCGGACTCTACCGTAGGTTTTGCCGCAAACCACAATATCGGATTTCTTTAAAATTCCTTTTTTGATAATTATCGATGTCATTATTCCTTTGGTTGGTGATTTTTCACTTCTTAATACCACACCTTCCGCCGGAACATTCAGCGGGGCTTTGTATTCTTTCATCTCAGCCACTAAAATAATGGTTTCCAAAAGTTCATCGATACCCTCTCCCGTTTTACCCGAAACCAAAACGTACGGAACATCACCGCCGAATCCTTCGAGGTATAAATTTTGTGCCAAAAGATCATTTATCGTTTTATCTATATTGGCATCTTTCAAATCGATTTTATTAATCGCCACAATTATTTCCACACCTGCGGCTCGCGCATGTTCGATAGCTTCTATGGTTTGAGCTTTTACGCTTTCCACTGCGGAAACCACTATAATTACGATATCGGTAATATCTGCGCCTCTTGCTCTCATTGCGGTAAAAGCTTCGTGTCCGGGTGTATCTATAAAGGTTATCTTTTTATCATTAAATTTAACCTGATAACCACCTATGTCTTGTGTGATATTCCCCGCTTCTTTCTTCGCCAAATCCGATTCACGGATTTTGTCCAAAATTGTGGTTTTGCCATGGTCAACATGTCCCATCAAAGCTACAATCGGCGGTCTTTCTTCAAGTTCTGATTCCGGAATATTTTCTTCCGCGGTTTCAGTAGTGAGAATATCTTTGCCATACTCTTCTTCAAAATTCGCTTCAAAATTAAATTCATCGAATATCAATTCCAAAGTATCTTTGTCCAAAGATTGATTTAACGTAACCATCATACCCATGGAAAATAATTTTTTTATTATCTCCGTAGCGGGTATATCCATCACTTTTGCAATGTCGGCAACCGTAGAGTTTTCGGTTATCGTAATTTTTACATCTTCCTGTTGTTGATGCTTTTCTTCTTTCTTTTTCTTTTTTTTCTTACTTTCGGACATTACTTTGTTTATATTTCTTTTGATTTCGCTTTCTTCAAAATCAAATATTATCTTCTTCTTGGAACCTTTGCCTTTGATATGTTTTCTTTTGGCATCAAGATGCTTGCTTTTTGTTTCATAATCTTTTTTCTTTTTTTCTCTGATGATTTCTTTTTTTGAAGGTGGTGTCGAGGTTATGGGTTCCAGACTCTTTTTCTTTTCATCGATTTCTTTTTTTATTTCATATATTTTAGGTTTTTTTACCTTTTTAATTCTCTTATCCGATTTTGAATATGCTTCTTTAAATTCGGGAATAACTCTTTTTTTGTGAGAATGTTTTCCCGCTTGTTCTTTTTCTCTTTTTTCTCTTGCTTTTTCCTGAGCTTCTTTTATTTTCGCTTTGCTTTTGTTTCGTTGCAGTTGAATAAGCTCCGGTTTTTTCTTTTTAACAATCTGAACCAACGAAGGGGTTTTTGAAGGTTTTTTTTCCTTTGGTTCTTCCGCTTTCAAAACCACTTTCGGCTTCGGTTCTTTTGCTTCTTCCGATTTTTTCTCGGGATGTTGCTTTTTAGATTCTTCTTTCTTCTTTTGTTTTCTGCTTATGGAAATTATCTCGTGTATTTTTTTTCGGGACTCATCTTTCTTTTTTATACTTTCCACTTGTTGATGGAATTTATTTCTTACCTTTTGCACATCTTCATCTGACAAGGTACTCATATGATTCTTAAAAGGTATTCCCAAATCCGTAAGATGAACCTTTAAGGCGGATGTGGATATTTTTAATTCCTTGGCTAATTCATGAACTCTCTTTGGCATTATTCCCCCAAATTTTGAAACAATTCGGAAATTTTTATAGCAAAATTTTTATCCGTAACGGAAATTAATTTCACCTTGGATTTTATATCTTCTTGCAAATCTCCGGGATATTTTATATAATTCACTTTGTTTAATTTTGCTAATTTCACAACTTTTTCCTTTGCTCTTTCCGACAATTTATCATCAAAAATTAATAACTTTACTTTTCCTTTTTTTAACATAAAAAAATAATTATCTTCTCCGAATTTTACCTTACCGGCTTTTATGGCTAAATGTATAATATTTTTTATTTTCGTTTTTTTATCCATTTCTTTACTTTCCCGATACAAACATTATCGTCACACACATAAAAACCTCTCTGTGCAATTACTTTTTTTATATCATAAACCGGTTCGCCATTAATGATAACAAACCTTAATAAATTCTTTTTCAAATCCTTTTTTCTGCAAATCACACAGGTCCTAATAGGATTATGATGTGTGCTTTTATCGGACATTTAGAAATATTTAGCCGCTTCTTTTATTCTTTCTATGGTTTTCTTACCCAATCCTTCCAGCCTGCTCAATTCCTTTTCGGTAGCTTCATAAATATCCTGAACGGATGTATATCCGTGACTCTTTAATATCTCAGCCACTTTTGCCGTTACACCGTCCAAATCCGTTACATGACTGGTTATTCTTCTTTCTTCCGATATTTTTTCTTCAAATTCTTCTTCGGTAAAGATGTCTATCTTATAACCCGTTAATTTAGCCGCCAATTTTACATTCTTACCGTTTTTGCCGATTGCATAATTTTTATTTTTCTCATTCACAATTACTCTGGCAAACTTACCTCTTTGAGCCAAATAAACCTTTTCCACGAAATCTTCACCTATGGAATTTACTATAAATCTGTCCGGCAATTCTTCCCATTTGATAATATCTATAATTTCTCCGTTTAGTTCTTTCTTTATCGATTCTATTCTTATGCCTTTTTCTCCGATACAACTTGCCACCGGATCAACTTTGGGATCATTGGATTTTACTGCTACTTTTGTTCTAATGCCGGGTTCTCTTACTATTTTTACTATTTCCACTATACCGGATGATATTTCGGGAACTTCCAATTCAAATAATTTCTTTACAAACTCCGCTCTTTTTCTGGATAAAATAACCACCATATCGTTTTTTCTTTTGCGTATATTCAAAACATAGGCTTTTATTACGTCATCAACTTTAAAATATTCATCTTCCACCTGTTCTTCCGATGATAATATCGCATCCGTAAACCCTATATCCACATAATACACACCCACATCTACTTTTCGTATTCTACCCGATACTACCTGATGTTTTCTGGTTTCGTAATTGGATATGGTTCTTTTTTCTTCCAATTCTTTCAATCTTTTAAGAATGGAATGTTTTGCATTCTTTATTATTTTAGGTCCCAACTCATATATGGGAACTATTGTAAGAATTTTATCGCCGATTTGAGCGTTAGGTTTTATCTTTCTGGCATCATTTAAAGAAATTTCTCCAAGTGAATAATCATTTTCTACAACGAATTTATAAAATTTTGCATAAACCTTGTTAACGGAAAAATCCGCATCAATTTCCAATTCGTTTTCAGGTTTTAATTTTTTGTTTATAGCCTTAAACAAACCTTCCTTAATCACTTCTTCCAATTCTTCTTTGTTTATTTGTTTCAAATTGACTATCGTCATTAAATAACCCATTAAATTAGCGCTCATATAATACCTCTTATTTCTTTAATTCAAATACGGTTTTTGCTTTTTTGATGTCTTTAAACTCTATCTCTTCCAATTCTTCTTCCACCAATACGGTTATATGTTCGGGAAATACTTCCTTCAAAATCCCTACCACCGTCTTTGTGGCTTCTTCGGTTTTATAAGTAACCTTCACCTTTTCGTTTATTGCCGAAACATAATGTTTTTTTTGCGTAAGATTTCTTTCTATTCCCGGTGAAGAAACTTCAAGATAATACTTTCCCGGAATAAGATCATTTTCGTCCAAAAAGGCACTAAGATTTCTGCTTACATTTTCACAATCATCTATGGATACTCCCCCTATTTTTGTTATCTCCACAGATAACACCTTGCCTTTTTTGGTGTTCTTTAACTCCATATCATACAATCCGACATGATGTTTCTCGCAAATATCTTTTGCGACTTTTTCCACTTTTTCCAGATTACCTTTCATACAAGCTTCTCCACATATATTTTAACCACTGCATTACACAGTGGTCTGAAAAATTTACATTAAAAAAACCGGCTTTTTAACGCCAGTTTATTTCTTAACTTTTTAACCTAACGAAACTAAAAAAAATTTGTTGCTAATATCTGTCAAGCTGATATTTAAAAGCTCCGAATTATTTCATTAAAGGATTTTATCATTTCAAATTCGAGTATTTTTTTTATTACAAATCCAAAGAAATAATGAAAATAATTTGCAATTTAAAATTACCCGAAACGTTTTTTAAACTTCTTTTTTGTATAAAAAAGGTGGCTATAAAAAGAGCAATTTATCACTTGCATTAAACCCTTTGTCGATTTTATTTATTGGCAACTCCTCCTTTTGGTTGACTTATCACTATTTCATTTTTCCTTTGCTCAAAAATCTAAAAAAGGACAACAAATTGAATCATTATAACGTAATTATAATCGGTGCAGGTGCCGCCGGATTATTCGCTTCCGCAATGATAGAAGATAATATTCCGGTTTTGATATTGGAAAAAAATTCCATCGCAGGGAAAAAGTTACTCATCACAGGCAAAGGACGATGTAATATTACAAATAATTGTGATGTGGAAGAACTCCTAAAAAACACTCCTGTTAACGGTAAATTTTTAATAAACGCTTTTTACAGCTATTCCACAAAAGATATTATAGATTTTTTTAATAAAAACGGATTAAGAACCAAAATCGAACGCGGCAATCGTGTTTTTCCCGTTTCGGACAAAGCGTCGGACGTTGTGGATACATTGCTAAAAGAAGCTCTAAACGACACAAAAAAGAAGATATTATTCAATAAAAAAGTAATTAAAACTTACAAAGAAAAAAATCAATTTCACATAATTACAAAAGATAATGAACATTTTACATCCGAATTTCTTTTGATAACCACAGGCGGCAAATCTTATCCTACCACCGGCTCCACGGGTGACGGATATTCTTTTGCTCGCTCTCTCGGTCATACCGTAACTCCCATTAAACCTGCATTAATACCGATAGAAGTAAAAGAAACGTGGATAAGAGAACTTCAAGGATTATCGCTACGCAATGTAAAAATCACCTTAAAGGAAGACAAAAAAATCCTATATTCCGATTTCGGGGAAATGTTATTTACACATTATGGTATTTCGGGTCCGATTATACTTTCAATGTCGTCATTTTTTTCTTCAATCAAAAATAAAATACTTTCCATAGATTTAAAACCCGCTTTGTCATACGAAAAATTAAATGAGCGTATTTTAAGAGAAATAAATATTCATCCCAAAAAGCAAATTCGTTTTCTTTTCAAAACACTATTACCACAAAAAATGATACCTTTGTTTATTAAACTCCTAGATATGGATGCTCAAAAAAAAATGTCATATCTCACAAAACAGGAAAGGAAAAAAATTATTAATCTACTAAAAGAATTTCCTCTGCATCTTACAAAATTTAGAGATATAAAAGAAGCTATAATAACATCCGGTGGCATTTCCACAAAAGAACTAAATCCCAAAACGATGGAATCCAAACTGATAAAAAATCTTTATTTTGCAGGCGAAATTATCGATTGTGATTCACTTACAGGCGGATTTAACCTTCAAATAGCTTGGTCTTCCGCCTATGTAGCGGCAAAAGATATTTCTTTTAAAATTAAAAACCGTATAATTTAATGGGTACGCTTTTTTTATAATCTTCCAACCATTTGCGCATTCTATCCGCTATCATTCTTGCTTTGATTTTGGATTTATTTTTATAAAAATCCTTTTTGGAAATGCTTTTTATCCTTTCTATCTTGTAAAACATCAAATGAAAAATATCCATCTTTAAAACAGGGCTAATATAACCGCTCTCGTGCATACTTATATCGGATAAAATAAGAGAACTGAATTCTTTGTTTAATCCGGGAATAACGGAATTTAACCTGAGATGATACGCTTTTTTCCAGCCTCCCAAGAAAAATAGCAAAGAATCGGGGTCGGCTCCCTCCGCAATTTGTTGACGCAGTTTTTTTGCATACTTTTGTGCATTTTTTAATTTTTCATCTTCGAGCAAAATCTTAATTATTTTAGGACGAGCTTCATTAAAACCAAGCTTTTTGGAATATTTCTTTTTCAAAAGATAAACCACTGCATATCCCGAATCTCCCTCCACTATGGAAGTTAATTTTACATTTTTCCAAATTCGTAATAACTCATCTTTATAATTACTCATATCCCCTAATTTATCAAATCGCTCTTCCAACGTTTGAAATTTTGTTTTTAATATATACCGTGAAGGAACATATTTGGCACAATCGGAAAAATATCTTGTGGAATCAAAAACTACCTTTGCTCCGGTATAAGCAATTGTTCTGGCTTTTTTCAGTTTTAGAATATCGGCTATCTTTTCCTTGACCTCATTAAATTTCATTTCGGTTTTATTAAAATACTTTTTCTTATATAAAATAACCCATCCGTTATTAAAATAAAAAGGCTCCGAATAAGATTTTAAAGGCGTTTTATCAAGGACTTTTTTTAGTGTGTCTTCCAAAGATTTTATTATCAATTCATCATCAAATCGTTGTATCTTTTTTGTATTATACAATAATTTCAATCTGCTAAAAACATCTCCCCTATCAAGATATTTCTTTATTTTGAATGCTGTTATTGAGTCGGGGACCGAAATATAATCAACTAAAAGAGAAGCGCCTTTTCTACGAAATTTCGTTCTATTTTTATTAAAATATGATTTTATCTCTTTTTCAGAAACTTGAATTGTATCGGTTTCAAACGGAAAATATGCAAACCCTAATTTGACACTATCGGGACTTACCATATTTCTTTTGTTAGCCTCATAATATTCACGAACTTTGCTCGTATCAATCATTGTTATTTCGTTTATAAAAGGCAATTGATTCTTTATCTCGCTAAATTCCGGCAAATATGAAGGATAGTTAATCATTTGCCTGAAAATAAAATAATTATCATCTATTTCAACCGCTCCTCTTTCCATATTGCTTTTTAATTTATCCGCTATTACGGAAGACAAATAATCCTCATTCGGATATTTACTCAAAAATACTATCTTTCTTTCACGATATTTTGAAAACTTATTCGATAAAGTCCCTTCGAAAAAATTTTGTTGAATTTCGGTTATTTTTTTTGTATTTTTGGGCAATTTTATTATTTCCACCAATGAGGCGTTAGCCATAAAACTATCGGGATGAATCTTGTAATATTTATAAATTTTATCTTCTTTGGTTTTACAGGTTTTGATGTATTCTTTCCAAACTTTTTCTGGTATTTTTTCCAAAGCAATAACTTTCGGTGGCAATATATCAGCAACTTTTGCGGTAACATATCCGTACTTGGTTTTAAAAGGTAAGGCCACATCTCCAAGTGCAATTTGATTTATTATCTTATCCGGAAACTTATCAAAAGTGGTTTTATCGTCCATAGGATAAGTTTCATAATATTTAACGCTATCATCAAGTGAACTTCTGAATAATTTATAATCGTTAATAGCCGCAAGATACGACAAACTGTCCAAATAACTCTTAAATAAAGATTCCTTTAATGAATCCATTTGGGCATTCGTATATAAAGTATCATCAATCGCTTTTATTTTTTTATCTGTAAAAACTTTTGCGGAATCGGCATAATCACTAAAAAACCGAACGGAAAATCTTATAATTTTTTGTGTTGGTCTAATAAACTTGTTCTTATTTCTTTCGTAAAATTTCCTAGCGTTTTCAAAAGAGCAATTATCGGTTATATCAAGCGAATTTATATCCAATACCGCATAATCAATATCCACATCCAATTGGTCCAAAAGGAATTGTTTCAAAAGATTTTCATCATCAAGATTAAAACTTTCCGTTACGAGATATTTACTCTTTTTTATCAATATATCCTTTCTCATTAAATTTAATATTCTTTTCCCTTTCGGGGTATCTTTCAATAATAAGTATTTATTATAATCAAATTCGCCGTTCGTTTGCAATGAAGGATCATCTCCCAATTCGGAAATAAAATAATCGTCCAACTCATTATCGGATACACTAATGCCGTTTTCTTGTGCATAATACAAAAAAAGATAATCATTAAAAAGCAGATTAAAAGCTTCTTGCTTGCTCAGAGACATTTGCTCCATTTTATCTGCCAATTCATCCGAGGTTATTTCAAATTCGCCTATTTTGGCTATTACTTTTGCAAATAAAGAAAGTCCCATAAAAATCAAAAGGATAAACAATAGTAGCTTTTTCATCGTCTTAACTCTTTATATGCATTATCAAATTGTTCCAATTCCCATATCGTTTTATCGGGAAATTTTTTAATCCACATTTCCAG
>CAZUGB010000204.1:0-12285 GCA_964619925.1 uncultured Candidatus Cloacimonadota bacterium | reverse complement strand
GGATTTGAGAGCTTTCAGATTGAATAATTGTCGAACATATTTATATGGGAATAAGTTATCGAAAAATGATTTGATAATTCAAACAATTGTTCTTATCGCTTTTGTAACAATAATAATCTTTAAATTAAGCATATAACGGGGGTATAATGAAAGTTTTAAGCGTATCGGGGTATTCGCTTTTTTTTACATTAGAAATATCATTTGCCAAAAGAAGGCAATTTTTTATTTAGCCTAAAAGAAAAATTAAGGGGGAAAAATGCTTAAATTCATCAAAAGAATTTTATTATTTATCACTCTTATTGTTTTTTATTACATTTTTAAAGAGTTTGTTGTTCTTTACGTTTCATTGAATCAAATTCACCCTTATTTGGGATACGGTTTTATATTGCTTTTTCTCACCGTTTTTATTTACCTTGTACTTATTCCGATTTATAAAATACTAAAAATACCAAATGCCTATTCACCTACAAAAAATAAAAACAAAGAGCTTACACTAATAAAAAAACGATTGGAACTTTTTAGAGAAAATCCGTATATCACTAAGCAAGGTTATGTATTCGATTTGGTTGAACCTCAAGAAGATTATAACAACGTGATAAAATTATTATCGAAAGAAGCCAAAACAATCAGAAGAAAATATGTATCACAACTTTTTTACGGAACGGCAATAGCTCAAAACGGTTTTATCGACACTATTTTAATACTTTCTGCAAGCGTTAATCTGATAAAAGAAATATTCATTTTATACAACGGTAGAGTATCGAACAAAGATTTATTAATCATCGCCAAACAGGTTTATTATTCCATGGCAATAGGCGGTTCGTACGGTGTGGAATATGCCACAGACGAATTATTTTCAAAATTATCTTCCGACACAATAAAAAGCATTCCTTTTATAGACAAAATAATTTCATCTATTGCCGACGGTTTGGTAAATGCCGCTTTACTCACAAGAGTGGCGCTAATCACCGAGAATTATTGCAAACTTACATACATCAAATCCGACAAAGATTTGTATCCCTCAAACACATTCATCCTAAAATCCATGGAATCTATCACATCGGATATTCTTAGAAAAATAAGCATCTCATTAAGAAAAATCGCTTTGGAAAAAACAATCTCCTTTGCATCCATTGCAATTAATCCGGCGGGTTATGTGATAGGAAATATCATAGAAAAAAAAGCTCTGAATGATGAAAAATTGACCGAAGAGGAAAAAGAAAACAGAATTGAAACGGCTAAAATAATCAGAAATCCGCTTTATTACGGAATATCAAAACTTTTTCACGGTTTGAAAAAGAAATAACTATTTTTTGTTTTGCAATGGAATATTCAACGAAAAAATACTCTTGTTTTTTGTAAGATTACAGCTTAAATCACCTTTGACTTCACTTATCATTTTATAGGCGGTTTTAAATAAAATTTCTTCTTCCACATCCACAAAATTTTGTTCGGAATGCAACAATATTATATTCACCTTCGCAGAGTTATCATAATTTTTTGTTTCTATCAAAAATGTACTTATGTTTTCCGCAAATCTCATTATAAGACTAAAAAGAAGCAGAAGTGATTTTTTTATTCTTACCGACTCCAAATAAAAACGTGGAATCGAATGGTCACAATTGCAAGTAAACTTTATTTTTTTGTCCCTGAGAATATACGCCATTGTTCTGGATATATCCAAGATTAAATCGTTTAAATTTGCAGTTTGCCAGTTAGTTTCATCGTTAGTATGCAATAGAACCAAATTATCCGTAATTTTCAAGGCGTTATTCAGATTTGTTTTAACAAATTCCAAATCAACTTTGTTTGCAAAAGCGGTAGCCATTAAATCGTCTATAATTTCGGCACTTCCTTTTATATATCTTGATAATTCCTCTTTGAATTTTGCAATCAGATTTGAAACCGTGGTAAAGCGATTGATTTCAATCAATTCTTCCTTTATTTTTTCAATATCTTTAAAATCGATTATTACACCGCGAAAACCCGTTATCTCATTATCCTTTGAAATATTATCCATAATTATCAATACGGGTATGTTTTTGTTTTTTTTATCAATGTTTATTTTGGTTTGAATTTTGTCCGGCATACCGGTTTTTTTTATGTTATTCAGATAATCGGTAAAAGATTTTTTATTTTCGATGAATTGATACAACTTTATGCTTTCAGTATTTATTTTCAGATATTTTTTGCCGAAATTATTTATAAAGATAATTTTCCCGTCAAGGTCCATTTCCAAAACGATAAGCGGCAACAGATTTGTCATATTTTCAAATCTTTTATTAGCCTCTTTTAATTTTTTTTCCACTTCAACCCTTGAAAAGACAACATTAACGGTTGTAAACAGTGTTTCGTCTGTAAACGGTTTTACAATATATGCAAAAGGTTGATTTTTTATAGCTTTTTGCACCGTAACATCATCTGCATATGCGGTAGCAAAAATTATGGGAATATCGTATTGTTTGCGTATTAGAGCCGCCGCTTCGGTTCCTGTTAATCCCTCACCCAACTGAATATCCATAATAATAAGATCGGGAAAATTATCTTTTATCCCGCTTAGTAAACTCTCGGCATCGTTGTATATGGCATTTACAGTGTATCCGAAACGCTCCAATACCCTTTTTGTATCGAAAGCGATTACGGGTTCATCTTCTACTATGGTAATTTTTTTATCTGTCATTTAAGATACTTTATAGGCAACTCCGATTTTATGATTATATTTTTCCAATCCTCCGGTTTTGAACCACTCGATAGTTTTTATCAAACCTTCTTCCAATGTAACTTGCGGTTTCCAACCGGTTAGTTTGGTTATCAAAGAAATATCGGGTATTCTCACATAAGGTTCGTATTTGTATTTTTCTCCGAACGTGTAACCGGCTGTTGTGTTTGTGCTTTTTATTATCAATTTTGCCAAATCCAAAATCGAAATGGGAGCATGATTTCCGATATTAACTGTAATATCCGCTATGTTATTGGTAAGCAAAGCATCTACGGCTTCCACAAAATCGGTGATATAAACAAAAGATCGAACTTGCGAGCCGTCACCATTTACCACAAGCGAATTATTATTTAATCCCCACTTGATAAAATTGGGAATTACTCTGCCGTATTGAGTTTTCAAATCCATATTCGGACCGAACACATTAAACGGACGAACTACAATGTATTTTAAATTATTTTCTTTGGAATAATGGATTGCCATTTCTTCGCCGAAACTTTTACCCACGGCATACGGACTTCTTACCTTATTAAGCATTAGATGTCCTTCGCACTCTTCATTCAAACCGTTTTCGGGAAGATTTTCATAGTTACCGTATATCTCGGAACTTGAAAAGAATATATATCTTTTTGCATTTAATCTTTTTGCCAATCTGATAAGATTTTCATTACCTCTGGAATTTACCAAAAGGCTCATAATCGGATGATTTTCATAATCCGTAGGGTTTGCAATAGCCGCTAAGTGAAAAACCGCATCCGTTTTATCTATAATATTATTTAAGAAAGATTCGTCGGTAATATCTCCTTCCAAAACTTTTAATCTCTTATCGGAAGTGATGTCGGATAAATTTTCAAATGTTCCGGTAAGAAAATTATCAATAATAACAACCTCTTCGGTTTCTTGAAAAGAAAGGAAATATTTGGCTAGATGACTTCCTATAAAACCTGCTCCTCCGGCAATTAAGAATCGTTTGAAACTTCTTTGTTCGGTCATTTTTTAAAAGCCTCCTTTTTTTACAAATCTAACACGGAAATCTAACATTATTAAGTTTCTATCCTCCGGATTTTTATTTTATTAATAAGCAATTCATATTCCTAATACTTTTTTATTTTTTCTTCCAATGCCTTGATTGCTCTTTCGTAGTATGCCGATTTCCTTTTCTTTTTGTCTTTTATTTTTGCTTTTAACGGCGGTAAAATTCCAAAATTTGCATTCATCGGTTGGAAATTATCATTTTCCGTGATAAGATAATTCCACAATGCTCCGGATATTGTTTCCGCCGGTAAATCATCCAATTTTTTATCTATTATTTTATAAATCAACATTCCGGTAAAAATAGATTCCACATAGCCTTCCACACCGCTTAACTGTCCTACGATATACACATTGTTTTTATTTTTAAGGGATAAATCTTTATTTAAAATTTCGGGCGCATTCAAATAGGTATTTCTATGAATGGAGCCGTATCTTAAAAATTCCGCATTTTCAAGTCCGGGAATTTTTCTAAAAATCCGTTTTTGTTCACCGTATTTCAGCATTGTTTGGCAACCTACAAGATTATATGCCGTTTTTTCTTTGTTTTCCGCTCTCAATTGAACCACGGCATAAGGTCTTTTGCCGTCTTCCTTTTGCAAACCCACCGGTTTCATCACGCCAAAACGCAACGTATCTTTTCCTCTTCTTGCCAATTCTTCTATCGGTGTGCAATTTTCATAAAATTTAAAATCCAACTGAGAAAAAAATTCATTCTCAAATTCCTTTGCCTGATGTTTTTCGGCATTATTCAGCGCTTCTATGAATTGTTCGTATTCATCTTTTGTAAATGGACAATTCAGATAGTCGGCATCACCTTTATCATATCTTGATTTTGAATAAACCTTATCATAATCAATGGAATCCGCCGCTATTATGGGTGCTATGGCGTCAAAAAAATATAATTGCTTTTCACCTATGATATTTTGCAGATTTTTTATCAAGTTATCCGATGTTAACGGTCCTGTGGCTAACACAACGGGAATATCATTATCATTTATTCGTGTAAATTCTTCTCGAATTACCTTGATATTTTTATGATTGTAAATCAGATTTGTAATATAATCGGAAAATTTATCTCTATCCACAGCCAAAGCACTTCCGGCAGGAACTTTAAACCTTTGGGCAATATCCAAAAGTTTGCATCCCATCAATGTCATTTCCGCTTTCAATAAACCGGATGCCGATGTGGGCAAAACAGATTTAAAAGAATTACTGCAAACCACTTCCGCAAATTTATCGGTTTTGTGTGCAGGAGTCATTATGGTCGGTCTCATTTCATACAACGTAACCTTCCAACCGTTATCAGCAAATTGCAAAGCTGTTTCGGAACCTGCCAAACCGCCACCTACAACGATGATTCGCTTCATTTTTTTGTCCAATCAATCTCTATTGCATAAGGTATCGGATCCACCAAACCGGCTTCCTTGAATGCTTTTATTCTAAGATGACAACTGTCACACACTCCACATGCCACTTCGTTGTTTTGATAGCAACTCCAACTATACTCGAAAGGTGCTTTTAGCTTATAACCCAATTTTATTATTTCGGCTTTTGTTTTGTGAATGATAGGAGTAAAAATTTTTATATCGGTTTCATCTTTGGTCCCAAGCAAAATAGCCTTTTCATAGGCTTTGTAAAAACTTTCTCTACAATCGGGATAACCGGAGCTATCTTCTTCCACCGCACCGATGTATATTCTATTTGCGTTTATCGCTTCCGCCCAACTTGTGGCAATTGCAAGCAGGTTTCCGTTTCTAAAAGGCACGTAAGAATCAGGAACAGCACTATTTTGTTCGTCATGTGCCTTTACTCGGATATTTTTATCGGTTAAACTTGATGCTCCTATTTGCGCCAAATAGTCTATATCGGTTATCATCACACCGTTAGGTTTATAAAAATCTATTATTTTATTAAAAGATTCCATTTCTCTTTTTTGAGTTTTTTGCTTGTAATTCAGATGTAAAAAATATATTTCATCCGATTCTTTTGCGGCAATTGCGGTGGTTACCAAACTATCCATTCCGCCACTTACCAAAATTATTGATTTTATCTTCATTTTTTTATCACTCCTTAAAATTCGGTGTCCAATCCGGGGTTTGTGCAATTTCTTGAATAAACCCGTTTTCAAAACCTAATTTATTCATTATTTCCAGTACTTTGTCATATTCATCTTTTGTGATGCCTCGGCTAATTTCTTTGAAATCATATGCTTTATATGTGGGATAATATTGAGACATCAAACTGATGTAAACCTGATTTCCAATGTTTTCTTTTATCCACTTTAAGATATTTTCCACATCGTTTGCGTTATTGGGTAGCACTAATATTCTAATTATCAAACCGGATACGGCAACATTATTTTCACCTATGATAATATCCCCCACCTGCTTATACATTTCCGTTATCGCCGTTTTAAAATATTTCGGATAATTCGGCGTAAAAGAATATTTTTTTGCATTTCCCGAACTGAAATATCTGATATCAGCAAGATAAATATCCACATAACCCGATAAAATTTTTAATGTTTCGGCTTTTTCATAAGAAGATGTATTCCAAACCACCGGTACGGACAAACCGTTTGACAACGCTTTTTGAATGGCATACATTAGTTGAATGCTATTGTGTGTAGGTGTTACCAAATTAATATTATGCACACCGGATTTTTGCAAATCCAACATAATTTCGGCAATTTCTTCGATACTATATTCCCTACCCGCCGCTTTTTGGCTAATTTTATAATTTTGGCAATACACACACCTCATATTACATCCCGAAAAAAATATCGTGCCACTGCCCTTAATTCCGCTTATAATTGGTTCTTCGCCAAAATGCTTTTGCCATAAATTTATTATCGGATTTATTCCCGTTTTGCACGCACCTGTTTGATATCTTCTATCAACCTTGCAATTTACGGGACAAATATCACACTTATACAGTTTTTTTAGGAAATTTGTCATAGTTTCAAAATTTCCAGAGCTTTTCTTTCGTCAATTGGGTCCACATACAAGGTTTTTTGATGAGAATAAGTTACAAATCCGGGAGCGGAACCTTTCGGCTTGCGTACAAATCGAATCTGAGTATAATCAACCGGTACGTTCGAGGATTTTTTCGCTTTGCTATGATATGCCGCCAATCCCGCACAAATTTTTATCAGATGTTCGGGCAATTGCAGTTTTTTATAATTTTTTAACACAACGTGCGTACCGTGAAATATTCTGGTATGAAACCACCAATCCCAAGGTTTTGCTATTTTCAATGTAATCAAATCGTTTTCCAAATTGGATCTTCCGATAATTATTTCCCAATCGTCATTTACCCTAATCGATTTCAGTTTTTTTACAGGTTGTTTTTCTTTTTTATAAGTATTTTCCAACGTTTGGATATCCGCATGGGCTTTGTTAATTTGGCTTTGAAAAGTTTCTATTTCTCTTTTTGTTTTTTCAATTTGCTTTTTTATTTGTTCCTTTCCCGATACGGCTTTTTTATATTTCTTAGCATAATAATTTAAATTTTGTGAAGCTGAAAATCGGGGATTCAACGGAATGGTTATCACAGGCATTTTTTCATCATAATAATTAATAACCTCGATTTTATCCATACCCTTTTTTATTTTGTCATATGATGATTTTAAAAGTTCCAAATACATTTTCCATGTATCTTCTTTTTCGGATGTTTCAAGTTCGGCATACAATTTCTTTAATTTTTTTGCTTTTTTATCTATTTCTTTTTTTAAGCGTTTGATAATGAGATTTTTTTGCTTTTCCAACAGATTTTTTAATATCGTTTCGTAGTAAAAATTCTCAAAAAAGAGATTGATGTTTTCAGGAATTTTTTCAAGATAATAATTTTTGTCTATCTTAACGGGAAAGGTTAAATTGCTATTTAATTCAAAGTGTGTAAGCTGATAAGTCAAAGAAGGTAAAACGGGTCTTTTCATATTTTCGGACGGTGATATTTTTTTTATACTTTCTTTGATTATCAAATTTTCGTCGGTAATAATCAGATTGGGAAAAAAGGGGATTAATTCCACAAATAGGAAGAGTTTGTTTTCACGATTAAAAATATCCGTTTGAGTAAGATAAAATTTTATTATCCTATCGTTTTTCATAATTTGTGTATCGACTATTCGGAAATCTTTTAATATCGAAGAAAGGTTTGAAAGATGCTGTTTAAAAGGTAGTTCCGTTTTTTGAGAATAGAAGCAAAAGCTATTTTGCGGATTAAAATTGATTTGTAAAAAGGTTTTTGAATTTTTAAAAAATATGGAAATTTGATCTTGAAATTTTTTGATTTCTTTTATAATGTATTTACGATTTTTATTTTCATCTACCCACAGTTTTAAAAGGTGATAATGCATTTTAATATGGAATTTTATCTACGATTTTATCCAGTAGAAATTTGATTAATTTAAAGGTTTCTCGATATTTTTCAATACTCATTGTAAAAGGATCTTCAATATCTTTGATTTCCCATTTGTCGTTTGGATAGTGCATATTGTAATATTCAATTAAGGTATATGTTTTATAAAGTGAATTGGGAAAATAATCTATAAGCGTTTCCTTGTGATTTTGTGTCATGGTTAATATCAATTGACTATCCGTAACAATTGCCGAATTTAGCTGTGTGGAAAGATGATTTTCCGCCTCGATACCGTTTTCTTTTAGAACCAACATAGAATTTTCCGATATTCGATTTCCGGAATTTAAAAAACCCGCCGACATTGTTTCGAACGGAAGTTTTTTTATGTATATCAGTTTTTTAAAATAATATTCAGCCATAGGGCTTCTGCAAATATTTGCCGTGCAAACAAATGTTATCATAGGATGCAAATAAGCGTTTTCTATTTGTTTCATCGGGATACTGCCTTCTCGAAAACATTTTATTTCGTCCGGTGTAAATTCTATTATAGTGGAAGGTATTGGTGATTTTTTTTCTATTTTCGGGGGTAAAATAAGATGATCAAACCAATGGGCATATGTTGATTTTATTTTTTTAAGATTAGTAAGAGGACTTTCACCTGCGGTATTTACGCTTGTGCTTATAATCGGTTCGCCAAAATCCTTAATAAAATTTCTTAAAAAAGCATCTTCGGGTATTCTAACGGCAATTTTGCCGTTTTGTGAAATATGTTCAAAAAGATTTTTACCATCTCGAAGTATCATAGTGAGATTTCCCGGAGAAAATTGCCGAAAAATTCTTTCCTCGTCACTATCCATAATAATGGAATACTTTTTTATCCAAGTAATATCCGGCAACAAAACGATATAGCCTTTGTTAAAATCCCGCTTTTTATAAGAGCTTACCCTTTTAATGGCTTTCAAATTAAATGCGCTACAACCGATTCCGAACATATTTCCGGTATAATGAAGAAAAACCGAATCCTTTTCAATATTGCCAAAATCTTTAATTTCTTTTTTATTAAACATTATTCACCTTATTAATTTGATATATCGCAGATTTTTCGATATGTTTTTATTGTCAAGTGTGAGATTAGGATTTTTGGAATATCTTGTTCGCCGGTTGTAAAAAGATGAGGGATTTAATTAAATTTTGTATTGTAATTTTTTCTTCTTTTATAAAAAAAAGCCCGCTTAATGCGGGCTTGATATTTATTTTACAGCTTTAACGACATAAAATTTCCTATTTCCGGTAGCCGTCTCACTCCAATTGGTGGATGTTACTTCCGCTTCCAAACTCCAATCGGCATTATTTTTATAAGGATCGTCCGAAGAGTATATTTTGTAGGATGTGGCATTGGAAACCGCATCCCAGCTAATATTTACATTACCGGCGGAAATAGATATTTGAACATTCTGCGGCGCATCGATATTTGCACCATACTGTGTGGAATGTGAACTATCAAGATACGGACAGTAATCTACCACTCCCAATGTAGAATCATTTGACGCTTCATAAATAGTCAAATCAATCTCGCTCTCAATTACACTGCCCCAATAAATATATGCTGCGCTTAAATCCGCCGTTCCATTATAAAGATTATATCTTCCGTTTCCATAAATATCATTCCATTCGGAAATCGAACTACCGAATTGAGGAACCGAATTACCGGTAATATGAATACCGTCTTGCGAGTTATTGATAAATTTATTATTAGAGGTCAAATTCGGTGAGCAACTCTCAATATACAAACCGTAAACATTATTTTGCAAGATAGAATTTGAAATGGAAAGCGAGGATACTTGGCGAGCCAAAATACCATATCCTGTCATACGAGTGGCATATTCAACCGTGCAATTTTGGATGGAACCTATCGAGCCGCTTTCAAACCGGATTCCTTGCCATTCGGCACCGCTTTGCTCTCGGGTAAAGGTTACTCCGTCGGCATTTAAAGTCCCATAAACTTGGATATACGAATCTTTTGTAAATTTTACCGTTATTCCCGAATCGATATTCACGGTAATGCCGCTTTCGATAATCACGGGATCTTTTACATAATGGATGCTTCCATAGGCAATATTCCAATGGGTTTGGTCATCCGGCGAAGTGGCGGTGATATGTCCGGAATGTTCGTTTTTCGGTAAACTTTCGTGAGGCGAATCCGCTTGTGTTCCATAATAAACTCTTCCCAAAGAGCTATTATCAAAGTAGTCGTAAATACCGCCGTCGGCATCTCCGCCCCAATATGTGTGATAGCAATATAAATTTTGGGTTCCGCAATAAAGTTGATAACCACCGTTTCCATAAAAATCATTCCATTCTCCGTCATCTGCCAAACTTACAAAAGTAGGCTCACAGTTTCCAGAGATATATATTCCGTGACTGTTGTTAGAGGTTACCACCGTATTTTTAATTTCGGGGTCGGAACTGTTTTCCATAAAGATTCCTTTATCGTCACTATGCATCAGTCTGCAATGATTCAAATGAATATCCGAACCGGCATTAGTAAATTTGATAAGAGCGCCTAAACTATTCCCTCCATAAGTTACATCCACATAATTTAGCAGTGAATACTGAGATGTATTGGCAAAATATATACCACCCCAATGATTTGAAGAATCGGAGCTTTTTGTAAAAGTAATCCTGTCCGAAGAGGTACCGTTGCATACCAAAGCACCGTAAACATACAATCTTGCGTTATCATAGAAATCAAATTCACAACCGGCATCAACTGTTAAAGACTGTCCGCTGTTTACGGTTATGGAATGTTCAATATAATATGGATATGACCATTTATGCAATGTGCCTGTATCTATAGAACCGCCATAAATAAAGAAATATCCCCTATCATTATTTGAAAATGTATTATCCGCATCAATATTTACTATGTTTTGGGCATATGTTTTTATCGGATAGCCGCTATTATCGGTTATTTGAGAAGAATGAAGCTCAAATGTGGAAGTTGTATTTTGAGCATCAATTGCATTTCCACAACTGCTAATTTCACAACTGCTTATCACCACATCCGAATCTTCTCTTAATAAAATTCCCGTTCCCGAACTATTTACAATTCTACAATGAGATAAATTAACGGTATTTGACGAATTGCTATTAAGATACAAACAGACATTATCCGACGAATAACCGGAATAAAGTATATCACAATAGCTAAAAGAACAATCTTGGTCAATGTTTACCAATTTTATATTCTTCCAAAAACCGGCCGAAGGAACATCCGAATTTGCGGTAAAACAAATCTTTTCGGTAGCGGTTCCGTTCGCAAAAATGGTTCCGTAAACAATCATCCCGCTATTTTGTTCGAATTTTATTTCGGAACCTGCATCCACGGTTAACGTATCACCGTCTTGAACCGTCATTGTGCCGCTTATAATATATGGTATATCAAGATCATACATAGTTAATGTGGAAACCAAATTACCAAAAAGGTAGAATTCATTTGTACCATTGTCCGAAAATGTATTTGAAGAAGTTATATTAGATAGATTTGCCGCTCCCATTCGGTAGGGATAGCCATTATTATGCGTTATCGATGACGATGACAAATCAAAGCTTGATTCCGAAGAGGCTTCTATACCATTGCCGCCGTTATAGGAAATAGTTACATTATCCATCGTGATATTGGATGACGAATTTTCGATATAAATTCCGTGAGATTGATTATTTCGTATTATACTGTTTGTAAGCGATATATTATGGGAATTATTACAATAAATTCCTACATTTTCACTATTTTCCACTGTTATATTATCCAAATTAATTTGAACGTTCGAATTACTTATGTATATCATAGTCATTGAATTACCGCCATAGGTAAAATCACAATATGAAAGTGTACATGTATTATCGGCACTATTAAAATTCAAACGTCCCCAATCTCCGGCGGAAGGTGTATCGGAATTAGATGTAAAAACTATATGATTTGATGAAGTTCCGTTTGCCGTTAAAATACCGTAAATCGTTAATCCATTGTTCGAAGCGAATTTAATAATAGTTCCCGCATCAATTGTGAGTGAATCTCCGTTTTGTACATAACAATTACCGTTTATGAACAATGGTAATCCGAAATTATGCCATGTTTGAGTGCTGATACTACCGCCGTTTAATTTAAACTT
>CAZUGB010000203.1:0-3297 GCA_964619925.1 uncultured Candidatus Cloacimonadota bacterium | reverse complement strand
ATAATTTCATCTTTGTTTTTAAAATAGTAATACACCGCAGTTTTTTTGATGCCGCATTCTTTGGCTATATCATCCAGTTTGGTTTTGGACAGGCCGTATTTTTCAAACACCAAAGATGCCGCATTCAGAATTTGTTCTTTTCTATTCAAAACGCCTCCTTTTTTTGAACTTTTTAACGATTTGTTCGATAAGTTAAATTCAAACCCTACAAAGTCAAATTATTTTTTTAATTTTTTATTGAAATGTTCAATTGTTCTAAAAATATGCTTTTATATCTTAAAAAATTTTTCAATATCATTCGGATTGATTTGATCTTAAAAAAAAATAAAAAAGTTGCAAAAAAAATAACTTATATTTTTCAAACCCCAAAGGAGATTTATTAAATGAATAAAAAGATTTTTATCAGCATATTATTGGCGTTAATCCTTTTTGCGGGAATAAGTTGCGCAAAAAAGAAAAAAATATCCCGAAAACGAAATATTAATAAAGAAAATTTTATAATTCAACCTCAAACCGATTTGGTGGATTTTTTTAGACTTCATAATTATAAAAACACAAACGAAATAGAGGAGATTTTAGGCTCAAACATCTTAAAAAAAGCATCTCAAAAAGATATATCCGTAAATATCACAACCGATAAGGATTCTTTGATAACAAACTGCGAAATAAAGGCTTTTAATACCATATTCGATATTTCAAAAGGCAAAGCCGATTCCGTACTTTTCGATGTTATCGCCAAAAAACCGATATTGAAAGGGAATAATCTATTTCAGATATTAACCGATTTCGGAATGAAACCTCAAGATGTGGGTAGATACGCTTGGGAAATGGGAGAATATATCGATGCCCGTTCCATAAATATCGGCGATACGATTACGGTTGAATACACATTGGATACATTAAAGATAAAACATTTTAAAAAATTCACGTATATCCCCGACAAAATACACATCCACGAATTTTATATTCAAAAGGATAAAAAACTAAAATATAATAAAATCACTCTTCCGTATCAAATACACAGAAGATGGGCGGAGGGTGAATTAACCGAAGAAAATCATTCTTTTGATTCGGCTATGAAGGCTCAAAATATTATTCCGTACATAAGACAGCAGGCTAACAATGCCCTTCAATCTCAAATATCTTTTTCCTCCGACGCAAGAGTAGGTGATAAATTTGAAATTTTGATAGAAGAAGTATATGTAAACGGTGAACAACAACGACGGGGAAAGGTTCTTTACGTTAAATATTCCGGCAAAAGAGCAGGAACAAAATACGCATACAGATTTACCGATAAAAACGAAGCGTCGGCATTTAGCGGAATGTATGATAAAAACGGAAGACGTTTGGTATCAAATGCGGTAAGAACACCTTTGGATAATATGCACATCACATCACCCTTCGGCTATCGTATTCACCCGATATTGGGAAGAAGAATTTTTCACCACGGTATTGACTTGCGAGGACGCACCGGAACCAGAGTTTACGCCGTTTCATCCGGTATTGTGATAAAAGCCAGAAACTCCGGAAACGGTTATGGAAAAGAGGTAAGAATAAGACATTCAAACGGAATGATTACCCAGTATGCACATTTATCAAGAATTTTGGTAAGAAGAGGTAGAAGAGTAAGAAAAGGTCAACTTATAGGAAAAGTGGGAAGCACAGGAAGATCCACAGGTCCGCATCTGCATTTCGGCGTTATGAAAAACGGAAAATGGGTTAATCCGCTCACAAATCTCAGAATGGTTGGAGCAAATCGTTTAAAGGGAGCAAGATTAACATTATTCAAAAAACAAATCCAATCTTATCTTGACGAGATAATTCGTTTACAAACAAAAAAAACGCATACCGACACACTGGAAATAAAATCCTAAGCAAAAGATAGGATGTTATCACTTTTTGGATTAGCATCACTTTTTAGAATTATTCCAAAAAATATAAAAATTATTTGACATCGCCTTTCTTCGCATTAAATTATTTTCTGTAACAATAAAAAAAGAAAGGAGATTAAAATGAACGAAACAAAATTTAATATGCCGTTATTAGGTGACGATTTTCCCGAATTGCAGGTTCAAACATCGCAAGGACCAATGAACATTCCCGGAGATTTTAAAGGAAAATGGTTTGTATTATTCAGTCATCCCGCAGATTTCACACCGGTTTGCACAACGGAATTTGTGGCTTTTCAAAAGAGATATGAAAAATTCCAAAAATTAGGTGTGGAATTAATAGGAATGTCTATCGATCAGGTATTTGCTCATATCAAATGGATTGAGTGGATTAAGGACAATTTGGATGTAGATATTAAATTCCCGATTATAGCCGCAAATGACGAAATTGCTATGAAACTCGGCATGCTTCATCCGGGTAAAGGCACAAATACCGTTCGTGCGGTATTCATTGTGGATCCCGAAGGTAAAGTAAGATTGATAATGTATTATCCGCAAGAAGTTGGAAGAAATATCGACGAAGTATTAAGAGCCGTGGAAGCTCTTCAAATCTCAGACAAACAAGGTGCAATGGCGGCTAACTGGCCCAACAACGAATTGATTGGCGACAGAATTATCGTGGGACCAGCCACAGACGTTAAAATGGCTGAAGAACGCAAGAAACAATATGAGTGTTACGATTGGTGGTTCTGCCACAAACCTTATGAAAAATAATTAAGCCCTCCCCATACAGCCTCGTATCTTTTTCGGATACGGGGCTTTTTTTATTATCTTGCTACAACCCGAATTTTACGGGAGAAATTTTTTGTTCCAAAATAAATACTACGGCTTTTTGTTTGACAAACTCAGGTTCAACATAAATTTAGCATATTAAAATTTTATTATAAAGGGGAAAATTATGAAAAACGACCTTTTTTTGGCAAAAAATTTGATAAAACAATGTTTGGAAACCAAAGATCCTTATTTGGACCTGGGAAATTGCGGAATAACCGATTTAAACGATTTACCCGAATTATTTAAATGCACACACCTTGAAACATTGATTCTTAGTGATGAGTGGTTTGATTTTGAAAACATTGGCTATAAAAAAAGTATAAATTACGGCAAAACCAACCAAATTTCTTTTATCCCCTTTGAGATAGGTAAATTACAAAAGTTATCAAAACTAATTATTGCCAAAAATCTTATTAAGGATATCAATCCTTTACAACAATTAATCCGTTTAACTTATTTGGATCTTGCGAATAATCAAATTTCGGATATTAATCCTTTAAAAAATCTAAATAAACTGGAAGAACTATATCTTGGAAATAACCAAATTTCAAATATTAGTCCTTTAAAAAATCTA
>CAZUGB010000202.1:0-3626 GCA_964619925.1 uncultured Candidatus Cloacimonadota bacterium | reverse complement strand
GGATGTAATTTGCAGATTTACCGAATTTAGTCTTACCGTTGATGTGTAATCCCAATTTCCTTGATCGGAAGTGATATGAATCGAAAAGTTTACCGTATGACCGTCAGGTACGTTATTAGCCACATCAAAAACGAAGGGTTGAAGATTATTTTCATAGGATTCGCCGTTGATATTATTATATGCCGAAGTATTATTGTATAATGTAATGTAGGGATCATTAGCGGTAATAGTGGCATTTACATTTGTCGCCATTGTTTGTCCTAAGTTGTGAAGATTTATAAACATATTAACTCTTTCTCCGAAATCGGGTTGATTGTTGTGATTAAAATTATCTTCAAAAGAGGTTTCGTTTAATACCAGAAAAACCTGTTCCAGTGATACGGCTCCACCGCTTATCATTAAAGCCATATTATTTTGCAAATGTTTTGCGGCGGTCGGATAACGGTTATTGAAAGTATATTGCAAACCTTTTAATCCGTTTTCATCTTGGATTCCTACCGTTGCGTATTGTCCGTGACTAACTTCATATCCGCCGTAACTACCTGCGTCCACATTATTAATCACTTTGTATTGGAATTTTATTTTACTCTCCAAATGAGCGGCGGGATAAGTGTTTGCATCATATAAAATAGCCTCAAAAGTTTCTTCGCTGTTGTTATATTCGTTTCTCATGGATTTCCATTCCACGATAAAGATATTTTCCGCTGCATTATAATGATAGAATATCTTGGAGGATGATCCTTGTTTTTTCAAATCATCCCAAAAAACAGCAATCAAAGGTTGAGGAGCCAAAGGTCCGGGGATAGGCCAATTCATAAAAGCCGGTTGTTCATGCGAACCCGGAGAAAGCCAACCGTCGGAAGAAATGGTGATAGTATCATATTGTTTTCCGTAAAAGTTAAAGGTGATAGGCAAATCAACGGTTGATACATATCCCATATTTCCACTGTCCGAAAAATTCAAAGAAGTACCGTTGCCTCCGTTTGCCGGATCAAGTTCAATCCATTGATAAGAAGGCATATCTTCATATCCGTTGTCTGCATCATCATAAATAAAATGTCCGAAAGTATCCGGTCCCACGGGGTCATGCAGTCCGGGATTTCCTATTTGAACGCCTATCGAAAGAGTTTGAGCAAAACCGTCGGAATTGGTTAGGTGAAGTTGTAGGGGAATTATCATTCCGGGAATTAGGCTGTCATTAGCCTGAATTTGGAATGTTTCGTTTGCATTGTTTCCCGTAAAGTTCGGATTAATGTTTCCGAAACCACCCGTACTATTCAAAACCGTAATATTTGTGTCGTTTGAAATCAATTCACCCTGTAAATTATTAGCCGCTACCGATCCGATATTTTTTAGCGTTACATACATATCGGCTGTTTCGCCCGGATCAAGATACGAATTGCCCACAAGTGTATAACCCAATGATATGAGCAATGCGGAATTTATTTCCAAAGTAATGTAATCGGTGTGGATATTTGCATCGGTAGTAATATCTATTTGAAAACTGATTTTTTCACCGTCTAAAATATCATTGTGAAAGTGCAGTGTAAAAGGTGTATTAGCCGCAACTTCCTGACCGGTAGGAATATCTTGATAGGAAGACGAACCGTTTAATATATCCACTTTATCGCTTTGAGTTGATATTGTGGCGGATACGCCGGAAGCGGTATTCGAACCGAAGTTTTTAAGATGAATATTTAAACTTATATCTTCGCCCGGATTTATTTGATTATCATTATTTCCTTGCGAATCGTCTATTTCGGTGGAAACAATCGAAACATTTGTGGATTGGGTGGAAACATTTATATCGTTTAAAAGAGGTAAGAAGTTATGTTTGGTTGCGGTTAAATTAATTGTTCCCGGATTATTCGCATCGATATGTAATAAAATGTTACCCTCATTATCGGTAAAACCGGTATCCAAAATGTCATTACCGCTTTTTGCCGTTACCCACACATCTTTTAAATTCATTCGATTGTTATCATAGCAATGAATTGAAATGGTATTTGTGCCTGTTTGTACGGTGCTGGGAAAGTCTATATTCATTGTGTTAGGTTCATTGGTCCAAAGTTCCAATGAAGGATCGCCCATAAGATTGTTCCAGTAAGAAAACTGTGTAACATGATTAGAGGGATTTTGCGGATAAGCAAGATACAAAGCATATTTTGCTCTTGTAAGGGCGGCACCGGGTTGGGTGATATTTTCTTTGAATACCGCTTGATAAAAACCTGCATCAACGATGTTATTAAAGCAGGTATGAGTGTGAATTGTAGCAGTGGCAATTGCGGCTATACCGCCTTTCGGATTAGTGGGTGTGCCTGCGGTTAAAAATACTTCGTTCATGGAATCTTCTTGATCAAAATCACCGGTTCCACATGTAATAGCCAATACCATAGGCAATTTATAACCGTTGTGTAAAGAATAAACGTCTCCGGTATCCCAATCACTCATTCCATACCAACCGCGATAATTAAAATATAAAACACCGTTATTTAAAGCACTGCTCATAGCGGAAACAAAACCGCCGGAATATTCTTCATAAAAAGAATAATCAGGATTTGTGTCGGTAATTATTTGCTTAATAAAAAGATTTGTATAAATGGTTGATTGTCCCGAAGTAGAAGGATCTCCTATCAGAGCGGCTTTTTTATACCATTCCGTATTATCCATATATGGTGTTTTTTCATATTTTAAAATTTTGGATAAAACGGTTTGCATTTCCGATTGAGTACTCACGGAAAGTCTGCCTACAAACATATCTCCCAAAATATCATTCCCTTCCAAAAGCGTGTAATTTATATCACCGGCTCCGCCTCCGTATGACGATGTGGGTATTCTATAACCGCCCGATTGAGCATCTCCCACAAGCATTAAATATTCGGGGGGATTGTCCGAGTTGTTATAGATATTTTGAATATAACTTTTTATTTGGCTAAAAGAAGTTCCCGTGGTGGAAGTGCTTGCGGAAATAACATTAAATCCTTTTGCTTTTTTCCAATCGATTAAAATATTTACCAGTTGCGCCAAATTGGAATTGTTATAATAAATTACCAAAAGTCCGGGTTGTTGGTATTCTTCGTCTCTATCTTTTGTGAAATCAAAATTTACTATCATATTTTTTAAAACGTTTTCAAATATTTTCGAACGTTTTTTGTGAGTTGTTAAAGGATTTACATCCGTTTTATCGTGTTTATAGGTAATTTTTAATTTTATATTTTTGTATATCTTTAAACTTTTTTTGGCAGGATTGTATTGAAAAGGATTTATTGTAAAAGCGGATAATCGGTAATTTCTAATTATTACGGGATTTTGTATTGTTGCAATTTGTAGGGGATAATCGGTATCTTTTTTATAAAAGTTGTCATCAATATAAAAATCGTTTTTGTCCGTGCTATCGTTTTGTCGTGGATATAAAAGTATATCGTTTATTGTATCGTATTCATAAGAGATAACCTCGATTTCGGGTAAACCTCTATCCGGTAGAGCTACAAATTTTCCTATATTCGGTAAATAGGGTTTGCCGTTTTCATATTGTTCACCGGAAGTTTTATCATATTCTATTTTGGTGAATGTCTTACCTTTATCCGTGATATTTTTTAAATCATATTTATCCAAGTTAAATTGTA
>CAZUGB010000201.1:0-6302 GCA_964619925.1 uncultured Candidatus Cloacimonadota bacterium | reverse complement strand
TGATTTGTTTTTAGATGAAAAATCTAAGATGTCGATATTTCTTTCTACCTCATCCCCGACCCTTCTCTTTGCAAAAGAGAAGGGAAAAACTATCACTCCCTCTTTACCAAAGAGGGGGAAGGGGGGAGTTTTCCGAAATGTAAAATTATCAGTATTACCGTCAATATTTTGATATAAAAAAACCCCTCTTTTTCAAGAGGGGTGGGAGGAGCATAAATAAACCAAGATTAGGTTTAGATATGTGGGTTATTTAAATAAATCCAAAAGATCCTTGTAAAGTGGAAATTCCGAGCATAAAGCTCTTACTTCGGTTTTTATTTCGGATAATTTTTCTTCGTTATCATAATTATCTCTAACTTTTTTAATAAATTCGGCAATTTTTTTCATTTGTTCTTCTTTCATACCTCTGGTGGTAACAGCCGGTGTACCAAGTCTGATACCCGAAGCAACAAATGGTTTTCTCGTATCGTAGGGAACGGTATTTTTATTTGCAGTAATACCTGCTTTGTCAAGAGCGCCTTCCATTTTTTTGCCGGAAGGTCCGCCTTCGGATTCAGGTCCCAAATCTATAAGCATAAGATGATTATCCGTGCCGTTGCTAACGAGTTTAAAACCGTTATCCATAAGTGCATTAGCCAATGCTTTTGCATTTTTTACCACTTGCTTTTGATATTCTTTAAATTCGTCGGTCAAAGCTTCTTTAAAAGATGCGGCTTTTGCGGCTATAATGTGCATAAGCGGTCCGCCTTGAATACCCGGGAATACCTGTTTATCCACTTCTTTGGCGTATTCTTCTTTGCAAAGTATCATACCGCCTCTCGGTCCGCGAAGGGTTTTGTGGGTGGTAGTTGTAACGATGTCTGCATAGGGAACGGGATTTTCGTGAAGTCCTGCGGCTACCAAACCGGCGATGTGAGCCATATCTACAAAAAGTTTTGCACCTACGGTATCCGCTATTTCTCTAAATTTTTTAAAATCGATTTTTCTGGGATATGCACTTGCGCCGGTAAGAATCAGTTGCGGTTTGTGTTCTTCGGCAAGTTTAAGGATTTCATCATAATCAAATTCTTCGGTTTCTTTATTTACTCTGTAAGGTATGATATTATACATTCTGCCTGAAAAACTTAACGGATGTCCGTGTGTAAGATGTCCGCCATGGCTAAGTTCCAAACTCAAAACGGTATCTCCGGGCTGAATTAAAGAAAAATAAGCCGCCATATTTGCCTGAGAACCCGAGTGAGGTTGAACGTTCGCATGTTCCGCCCCAAAAAGCTGTTTTGCTCTTTCGATAGCCAGTTTTTCCACTTCGTCAATATATTCGCAACCACCGTAATATCTGCCGTATAAATTGTAATTAATTTTGCCGGTCTTTTTACTCCAACGATACGGATAACCTTCGGCATATTTATTTGTCAATACACTACCGGCCGCTTCCAAAACCGCTCTTGAAACAAAATTTTCACTAGCGATTAATTCCAAATTTTGAGCCTGCCTTTTTAGCTCATTATACATTGCTTCAAACAATTCGGGATCATTTTTCTTGATAAATTCCATAAAATCACCTCTTTAATTCATATTTTGATATCTTATCTATTCTTCTTTGATGCCTGCCACCCTCAAACGGTGTGGAAAGCCAAATTTCTATAATCTCTTTTGCCAAATAGTGTGAAATAAATCTTCCGGACAAAACCAAAACGTTGGCATCGTTATGTCGGCGTGATAATTCGGCAAATTCTTTGGTTTGGCATAATGCGGCTCTGATGCCTTTCACTTTGTTCGCCGCAATACTCATTCCTATGCCGGAACCACAAATTACTATTCCTCTGTCAAATGTATTATTGGCAACGGATTCCGCCAATTTTATACCAAAATCCGGATAATCGACGGAATCGGAAGAATATGTTCCCAAATCTTCCAACTTCAATTCGGGTAAATCCTTTTTTATTAATTCTTTTAATTCAAATCCCGCATGATCGGATGCTATTGCTATTTTCATATAACCGATTCCTTATGCCATTAATGTAGCCAAAGCTATCGAATATAATTTACTATCTTTACTGTCGCCTCTCGAAGGCAAAATACATGGAACTTTTGTTCCTGTAACGTATGCGGCAACATTGCCGTTTGCCAGCTTGGTTATTGTTTTATAAAATACATTTCCGGCTTCAAGATTAGGAAATACCAAACAATCGGCATCACCGGCAACAGGGGAATTTATTCTTTTGATTCTTGCGCTTTCTTTATCCACTGCAACGTCCAAGGCAAGAGGTCCGTCAATATATGCATTTTTGATTTGTCCTCTGTCGCCCATTTTGGATATAATTGCCGCATCATTGCAAGATTCTATTTTTGGATTTGCTTTTTCGGTAAAACTGATTATTGCTACTTTGGGTTTTTCTATGCCCAAATTCAGTGCGGTATCAATAACGTATTCGGTTATTTTGATTTTTTGTTGGATTGTGGGTTGTGGGATAAATGCCGCATCGGAAATAATTAATAGTTTTGGATAAGTGGGAACCTGAACCAAAGTTACATGCGATAAAGTTGCTTTGGGAAGCATCAAGCCGTGATCTTTATCCAATATGCAACGCAGATATTTATCCGAGCTGATAAGTCCTTTCATTAAAATATCGCCTTCGCCTTCGTTGATATAACAAACTGCTTTTCTACCGGCACTCATCTCGTCACGCTCATGCTTTATCTCAATTTTGTCGCAGTCGAAATTTAGCTTTTTACATTCTTCTTCGATGATTTCCTGATCTCCTACCACAGTTGCTTTTATTATGCCCAATTCGGTGGCTTCTTTTACTGCTAATAGAGATGGTTCGTCTTGTCCGTAGGCAACTACCAATCGTTTGGGAGGTCTTTTTTGAGCGAGCTTTATAAGAGTATCCAACTTTCTTATTACCATAAATTATCCTCCAATGATATAAGTTTCTTACTAAGTTTTTTTGATAAAATATGGTGTCAAGAATTTACCCTAAAAAGATTTGATTTTTCTGATAAATACAAAATTTTTTATGATGAATGAAATTGAGAAAACAAAAAAAGCCCGATTAACGGGCTTTTTTCTTTAATAAGAATAAGGGGGTATTTTATTTTATTTCAAGAGAAATAGGAGTAAGCATCAAAACTTTGTCATTTTTGTATAAGTTAAAGTTATTCAGCAAATTATATGTGCTTTTAAGTTCATTGGGAAGTTTATTGTAAAGGATATTTGTTCCTATACCGTATTGCGACAAAGGATTTTTTGATTTTCCTTTAAATTCCACAAGTTCAATATCGTTTTTTATGCGAGCCAATTTTTTTATTTCTTTTTTTGCATCTTCCAAACCACCGAGTTTATCTACCAAACCCAATCTGTAAGCGCTTATTCCACTCCAAACTCTACCTTGAGCAATTTGATGAATTTCATCTTTTGTTTTATTTCTTCCTTTTGCCACCACGTTTACAAAGTCCCAATAAATTTTATGAATCATATCACCCATAAATTTCTTTTCATCTTCTGTCATTGGTCTGTTTGTAGGGGGAAATCCGGCATATTTGGTTATATTCAATTCCGACCAATTAACACCTATCTTTTTGTAAAGTTTGGAAAATTCGGGAACCATTCCTATTACACCGATAGAACCCGTGATAGTGGTAGGTTGTGCTATTATTTTGTCGGCGTATGCCGAGATATAATATCCGCCCGATGCGGCAACTCTTCCCATGGATACCACAACAGGTTTATGATTTTCGGTTTTGCAAAGTTCCACTTCATGTGCAATAATATCCGATGCCAAAGCCGAACCGCCGCCGCTATCCACTCTTAGAATAATACCTTTTATCTTGGGATTCTTTCTTGCCGCTTTTATAGCATCGCTTATTGAGGCTTCGCCGATACTTTTTCCATACATTCCTTTGCCCATATGGATATTGCCTATTGCATAAATTATAGCTACTTTCGATTTGGATTTATTAGCCCAATCGGTTCTTTTGGGAATTTCCAAACGTTTTGCGATAAGAGGTTTTTTACCATATTCCTTTAATGCTTCGTTTAAATCTTTTTTATATGTGATTCCGTCTATTAATCCGAGTTCCATTGCTTCTTGCGCACTAAAAAACGGCTTCATATCAACTAAAACGCCAAAAGGTTTTTTTAGCTTTTCCCCTCTGTTTTCAACTATCAATTTTTTTATTTCGCCGTAAATATCATTCAAAAGAGCTTCATAAGTTTCTTTTTCGGCTTCGGTCATTTTTTCTTCGGAAAACATATTACCGGCGGTTTTGTATTTGTGACTTCTAAAATTTTGAACTTCAATGCCCAGTTTATCCAATAATTCTTTTAAATAGGGTGCTTTTACACCAAGATGAGGAAGGGATATATCGGCAAGATTATTTACGTATATTTTATCTCCGAGTATGGCGGCAAAGGTGTAATCGGCTCCGTCCACATTGTCAAAATAGAAGATTACTTTTTTACCCGATTTTCTAAATTCGTCAAAAGCGTCTTTTAACTCTTGCAGATTGGCTATGCCCACTTTTATTCGTGGTGATTTTATTATGATACCTTTTAGATATTTGTTTTTTGAAAGAGTTTTCAATTTGTTTTTTATCTCGTTAATTGTGATGTATTTACCCATATTAATATTGATAAAGCCCAATTTCATTCCTTCCGGTTTTGTATTTACCAGTTTGCCGGATAATTGAAAATCATAATAAGTAGGTTTGAATTTCATTATATATTCACCCGGATTTCTTTCCGCCTTTTTGGTTACTTTTATAAAATATCTGCCGGATGTTTCATTGTCATTTGATGAAATGGTATTTCCCACCCTTAGATGACCGGTACTTATTGAAAATCCGAACATTGCGGTTTTGGTTTCAAGATTGTAAGCGCCGTTTAAGAAAATTCCGTTTAAAAATTCGGTTTTAATTCCTATCAAAGGTTTTAAAAATTTGCTTTCTTTATAAGATGATTGAACATCCAAATTCAATCTATCCCAAAATTTACCCGAAAAATAAATAGGTCTTAAGGCTATACCGAAATCTGCCGAATGATTTGATTTGTCAAAGATGTCGGAAAATTTTGCACCGACGGATAGCATATTAAATGGGCGATACAAAAACGATTCGCTAAATTTACCTTCTTTAAAATCCTTGTTTGTCCAGTTGAAACTACTGCCTACATAAAAATTATTGAGAGGTGAAGTTGATAATGCGAGTGTGTGATTGTTATCCAATCCTTTGTGAAGAGAATAACCTATTGAGCGTAGATTAAAATAAAAGTGTCTGTCGTTATTGGAATTAAAAGAAAGTTCCTTTGTCCATTCTTCGGAAAAGGCAAAAGATACGTTTTTAAAATATTCCAAACCTGCGGGATTGACATCGGTAACGTTATATTCGTTCGGATCAGCCACAAAATCCTGTGCAAATGAGATGCTGAAAAATAATCCTAAAATTGCCGAAATTAAAAAGAGCTTTTTCATTTTTTTCTCCTTATTTTTTCTTAATAATAATGTTTGAATTTGAGGTAATAAGCAAAACTTTGTTTTTGCCGTTTCCCAAAATACCTTTGAAATAATTTCCCGATGAATTTGATTTATTGAATGCCAAATTGGATGTAATCACATCACCGTTGCTTGTTTTGGCTTCAATAGTCAGATTTATATTTTGCGGAATAATTAATGTGATTTTTCCGTTTGAAGATATTATTTCGGAATTGGTGAGAATATCGTTTACTTCAAGATAGATATTGCTGTTTGAAGATTTTACATCAGATAACAATTTGATTCTTTTCAGATTGATTTTACCGTTTGAACTTTTTGCGGTAGTTAAATCCGCTATGTTTCTTCCGTCTATCTTGCCGTTTGAAGTTACCAGATTTGTTTTGCCGGTAATATTTTTGGCAAATATATCACCGTTTGATGTTAAAGCGCCCACATTACCCGAAAAATTTTCCACTGATATATCACCGTTTGTGGTGATTGCATTTAATTTGCCTTTGCCGTTTGTTACGGATATGTCGCCGTTAGCCGTTTTTATATCGGTAAGAGATATATTCTCGGGACAACTGATTGTTAATTTTACTTCGCCTTCTATCAGTTGGTCTTCTTTGTATGATTTTATCACGATTTTTTTATTTTCGTTAATAATTTTTACTTTGATTTTCTTTAGATATTTTTCCTTTTGAGAATATTTTACAATTTTAATTTTAAGAGTGTCGCTATTTGATTTGTTTATAATGACCGAACCGTTAAAGTTATCAATGGAAAGTTCTTTTTTCTTTTTTATTTTAAGTGATTTTGATATTTCTTTTT
>CAZUGB010000200.1:0-14939 GCA_964619925.1 uncultured Candidatus Cloacimonadota bacterium | reverse complement strand
TACCAATCGGAACCGCCGGTTAGCAAAATATTTCTTTGCATTATGGAGTGTAAACGATTTGTTCTTTCGGTTCTTTCTTTTCCCAATACTTTTTCATAAAGACCGTTTTTGCCGCCCCAAAGCCTATCGAACATCGGTTGCATTACCGCACTGATGTTTGCTTCTTTCATTTTGTTTAGCATCTTATCATCTGTAAGTTCGTTATGAATTATTTCGTGTCGTAAATCTTTGGGTGAAGTCATTTGTAGATGATGATAAATATCGAGAATCTGGGATATAGCTCGATCTCCTATTGCGTGAATGCCAACTTGCAAGTTATTTTGATGAGCTTTTGTTATCATATCTTTCCAAAAGTTTGTAGTGTGATACAATATTCCGCTGTTTTGGGGTTGATCTGCATAAGGTTGTTTTAAAGCCGCAGTATGAGAACCGAAAGAACCGTCTGCCAAAATACATCCGCCAATTCTTTTGCTTCCCAAGTTCAGAGCGGTTTTTACGGAGGTAATTTGAGGGTAAAGTATAAATTCCACATCGAAAAGATTTAGATTATTTTTAATCAGCAAATAATGTTCCGGGTCTTCCGCTCCGTTACCTATCATAGTGTGAATTGTGGTATAACCGTTTTTCTTGCCAATCTCGGAAGCGGTTTGATATGCTTTTATTATTCCTTCTTCGTCCAAATTTTTGTGGAACCAATTAGCGGCGGTATCATTCCATCTTTTTCTTAAAATACCGTTAAAATTGTGTGGCAAAGGTTCTATCCAATCAATCAATTTGGCGGCAAATGAATTTATTACACAGGAATGACCGTCCACTCTGCGAAGTATAGCCGGTTTGTCCGGAAATAATTTATCCATTTCTTCAAGAGTGGGAAATCGCTTTTCGGAAATTTTATTCTCATCAAAATGGAATGCAAAAATCATATTACCGATAGGAGAGGTTTGAGAAAGTATTTCCAAAGTTTCATCTATATTGGAAACTTTTTCGAGATTTGCGCCTGAACTATATAATCCGCCTTCAAATGAATGAGTATGGGTATCAATAAAGCCGGGGTAAACGTAACTTCCTTTCAAATTAATATATTCGGCTGTTTTTATTTTCGGTAAATTATAAAAGAGATCCACTATTTTTCCATTTTCCACTCCTACGGCTTTGACGTTTTCATTTTTATAAAATGAGGCGTTAAAAAAAATCTTCATAATTATTCTCCGTTAAAAATATCTTTTATCATTTTATAAAATAAAGAGATAGGAAATCCCATCACATTGAAATAACAGCCATGAATTTTTTTTATGAATTGTGAACCGTAACCTTGAATCCCATAAGCTCCCGCTTTGTCAAAAGGTTCTTTGGTTTGAATATATTCATAAATATCCTTATCGGTTAGTTTAATAAACTCCACTTTACTTTTTGCATAGTCAAAATAATAATTGTGTTTGTATGCTATGGTAATACCGGTATAAACGAAATGTGTATCGTGGGAGAGTAGTTTTAAATATTCGATTGCTTCTTCTTCATCTTGTGGCTTTCCGAGAATCTTTTTATCTTTGTAAACTATAGTGTCCGCACTGATTACAAGATCGTCATAATTCATCTTTTGATAGACGTTTTCACATTTTTTTGCCGATATATCTTTTATCACTTTTATCGGTGTGGTATAATTTGTGGTTTCTTTGATATTTGCCGGATAAACTATTGCTTTAAGCCCGATTAATGAAAATATTTCCATTCTTCGGGGTGATTTTGACGCTAAAATAACTTTTTTATTCTTTAATATGGTGTGAATCATATTTTTATTTCCCTTAAAATGCTTCTTATGGAGTGTAAATAAATTCTAAACATAGGATATTTGTTTATTTTGTCATACAGTTTCAAAATTTCTTCTATTTGTCTATCCAATGCCTTACCGTCCGGTTTATAAAAAGCATAGTGAAGCAGTTGATTTCGTTTTTCTTTGTATTTATCGATTTTTAGATTTTCTTCTATCATAGGAATAATATCATCTTCTTTATAAATTACATCTCCGGCATTCCAAGCGTATGTGTTGGAAAAAATATCATCGGAGGGTTTATAGTGTTCAGGAGCGGGATTGGCAAAAATTATGGGACGATTAAAATGAAACCATTCATAACAAACCGCTGAAATATCGGAAATAAGAAGGTCGGATTGCTTCATATATTTTGTTATATCCGAATCCCAAATTGTTTTTACTCGTTGGTTCAGATTCAATTTGTTTATATGATTTTCTATTTCGTCATAGATTTGGGTATTATTTTTATTTATTCTCGAATGATATTTGATTATCAGATTCCAATTTGTTTTTGCAAAAGCTGAAATGATTTTTTTCCCCCATATCGGTAAGGAACTTTCTCCATGTTGTGAAAATTTTATTTTTATACCGCTATTTTGAGAAATCCAAGTGGGGGCATAAAGTATGGTGGGATTGTTGTTTTTAAAGATAGGATCAACTTTGATTTTATCATTGATAATATCATCAAATTTCGGATAACCGACTAATTTGAAGCGTTCAGGATGTTTGTATAACTTATTCATTTGAAATTTATCTATATGTTTTTGACCGGGAATCATTAGTAAATCGTATCTTAGGATTTTTTTGTTTTCCACATAATTTTTGTCGGAAACGCCATGAAAAATTTGAACGGAATATCCCCAATGGATTATTTGAAAACCGGGGTAAATAAAGAGTCTGATATTCTCTCTTTTGGCAATTTTAATAGCTTGAACGGATTTTTTTATTAATATGACTCTTGGATTTAAGTTTTTGTGTTTATTATTTATAAAATCATAAATTTTTTTATTTTTTGTAAAAATTATACCGCCTAATCTTTTATATATGTTTATGACAGGTGGTATATGTTGGATATCAGTTAAAATATAATAGCCGATATTATATTTCATAATAACTCCTTGATAAATGATATTGCATTTGCTACTTCAGGATTATCCGCTTGATAAAAACACGCTTGGAACATTTTATCATAATTTTTAGAATATTTTTTCTCTTCCAAAGTTTGTTTAACCAAATCGTTTATGTTATTATTTTCCGTAAATATTACGGCATTTTTCATTATATCAAGTTCAGCGGGCATTTTTACCCTTTTTTCGTATTTAGGATCGATAATGATAATAGGATTTTTTGTTACAAGATATTCATAAATAGCGGCGGAAGTATCACTTAATAGAATATCCGATATGGCAAAATCCAACATTGTATCATATTTGGCAAGATTTGAAGGATTTGAGAAGTATAGATTTTTTATATTATGCAATTTCGACCAAGTTTTGTATAGCGGAATATATTTGGTATCGTGAAAGTGAGGTCTTACAATCAGATTAAAATCTTTCGTAAGCTCTTTTGCAAAACGATGAAAATATTTTTTTAGCGTTCCGTTACCAAATCTCCAAGTGGGTGCATATAATATGGTGGGTTTATCATTATTTATTTTTTCTTTTTCTTTTTATTTCTTCTTTGTTGTTTAAAAAGGATTAGTAGGAATAAAATCGTAAGTTATGAATTTTTATGAATTTATCTTTTGGAATATCTATTTGTAATGCATTGATTTTTATTAAATTTTTCGGACTCATTAAAAAGATATAATCAAAATTTTTTAATTTTTCTTTTGTTTTTGCATTTTCATTTGAACCTATTCTTTTGTCACTGGCTCCGTGTTCGTGAAAGATTGCGATAGTATTTTTTTTTCTTTTTAGAAAATTATTGGAAAAAGATAAAATAACTCCTTCCAAATCGGATAAATCATGATTTTCCCTGATTATTATGGAGGGAGTGTTCAAAAGATTTTTTTCGCCGAATTTTGCCAAACCGCATAGATGTCTTTTGAATCGAAAATATTTTGATTTGGAATTAACTATAAAAGTTCCGCCTAATTTATTATAAAAGGGTAAGGCGTAGGATAATTGATATATTTGGTTTGAAAAGAAATATAAGTTTTTCATATTTTACCGTAATTTTCATATGCAAAATTCGCAATTGCTTTTGCGGCTCTATCCGAAGGGTTTTCATCGGTTTCTTGAATGTATTTTTTCACATTCTCTTTTTGTAATTCCAAAAAATGTTTATCCGATACCGCTATATCTATTTTTTCTTTCAGTTCATCAATATGGTTTATCACAGGTCCGTAATTCCAAAACCTATAATCCACATTATCTTTCCAATCCACATTATGAGCATTAAAGAATAAGCACGGTCTTGGTTTACGGGCAATAAATTCGTAAACCATACTACTTACATCACCCATATAAATATCACTGATTTTAAGATAAGTACCGTTTGTAGTATAGTCGCTACCGAAATCTATTATGATATTATCCGTTTCATAATGTTTTAGATTTGTATTATAACCCATTCTAACTTTCCAGTGCGATAATAGAATATGAGGTGCAAAAATAAGATTATAGTTTTTATTTTTGGAAAAAAATTCCAAGATTTGGACTGCAAATTTTTTATAAGAAGTCAATTTCGGTTGCCAATGCGGTGCATACAGCACAATGGGTTTATCGCTTTTGAATAATTCATTACGTATTTTTTCGGTTTCTATGGGAAAATCAAATTTAGGATAACCTACAATTTTCACTTTTTCGGGTGTTCCTATTTTTTCTTTTATTAATCTGTTGTAATGATATTCTCCGCCAACCATAATTATATCGTATTTGGATAATCTCGGATCAAAACCGTATTTCCTATCTCCCATTCCGTGATACTGATATATGTATGAAGGATTTTCTATTTTGTAATGATGAAACATATTGTATGTGCCATGTGAAGTTGTAACGATAATATCCGCAGAATTTAAAATTTTTTTTGCTTTTTTTACCATGGATCTTACATAGGGATATTTTTTCTTTTTTATGTTTAAATATTTGAATCTGAAAGGTTGAGGTAATTCAATAATTTGTGCGGTTGAATCGGGATTAAATGACTTTATCTTTTTTAAAACATTCGTTTGATCCTTAGTGGTGGAAAGGCATAAAATTTCCGCATTATCCAAGTATCGTGAAAGTTTCATAGCCGTTACTGCCGTATGATACAATTGATGAAGTCCGTAAAAATAAGGAAATACTATTTTCATTATGAAAGCTCCTTCAAAATTTCATCTATTTTGTTTTTTACCCGTTTTGAAGCGTTTCCGTCCAAGCCGGTAAAGAAATAGTTTCTGTATTCATTTAAATTTTCTATCATTTTTTGGGTGGGATTTAAAGCCAAATCTACCGCATATTGCAGTTTGTCGGGTTTGTCTATATGAACAAAAGCGTCTTTCAGCCATTCTTCGGGTTCGATTGATAATACTTCCATTCCGTCCGAGTGTTTGATATTTTTTTCGGGCAAAACATAAATAATACCTATTTTGCCAAGAGCCAAAAATTCGTTTATCACACTGGATGTGTCGCTAATTATTGTATCGGAAAGAAAGAGATAAGGATAAATATCATAATCGTTTTTCGGGATAAGAAAAAGTTCTCTGTGTTTGGCGGCTAATTTTTGATAAAATTTGCTTTGAGAATTTGAAGCGTATTTACCTCCCCAACTATAGGGATGAAGTTTTATAATCAGGTTATATTCCGGTATTAAATCCAAGATGCGATGTTTGATATATTTAATGCAACTCGGTTTGTAAGAAGGTGCAAAAAGTACGGTTTTTTTATTCGGATCGATACCTATTTTTTTTATTAACGCTTTGTTATCGTAATAGTTTTCCCAAAAGAAAGGATCCAGTTTAGGTAAACCGGTAATATAAAAATTTGCCTTGTTTTGCCAACCCAGACTTTTTATGTAGTCATACCAATATTGTCCTTCCAAAAAAACATGATACCTATATTTCTTTTGTTTAACGATATTTCGGATTCTTAATGTTTTGATACCAACTCCGTGATCTATATGAATTAAAACGGGATTACCGTATTTTTCGGGATTTTTTAGAGCATCTCCCGTGATAACCGCATCATATCCCATAGGATTATCCGTTATTTTTAATCCTCTTTGAAGTAGTTTATGCTCGATTTCCTTTTTTTGAGGAATCAGAAATATCCCTAAAAATCTTTTTTCATCTTTTCCAACATAAAAAGAAATATCATAGCGTTTGTCTTGCGACATTATTTTGTATAGTGGAAACAATGAATTAAAGTAATATTCTTTTTTTAAATCAAACAGAACTTTTATCATTATCTTAAATATCCTTTTTTGAATTTTGAATGATAAAGAATTTGAAGTTTTCTAACGAGATTCAAAGGTTTTTTCTTTTTTGGCGGTTGATAATTTTTTAATGCATCAAAGATTCTTTCGGCGGTATTACCATCTAAATAAGGATTAATTTCAGAAAGATGTTTTTCTCTTTTTAGTTTGAATTGTTTAGGATTTTCAAAAGCATTTTGTATTGCGGATTTTAATTCTTTTTTGTCTTTGATGTTTATACCTTTGTCAAATCGGGATAGGGTGTTGTATGTGATAACAGGTTTATTCAAAACCATAAATTCATAAATTACGGAAGATGTATCTGATATCATTAAATCCGCCAAGTGCAAATATGGTGTAATATCGTAATCCGTTATTAATCGGATGGAATCTTTTTCTTTTACCAATTCTTTTATTTCTTTGCTCATCAATTCATGAAATTTTACGAACCAAATGATACTATCATCTTTATAGTTTAATATTTCTGGCAATAGCTCAATAGCCGATTGCATTTTTTTACTGTGAGTAGGGGCATATAAAATTACCTTTTTATCTTTTGGGATGTTATATCTTTTTTTTATATCATTTGCAGGATAATTTAATATATAGTCGATTTTGGGCCAGCCGGTTTCAGCCACTAGGAAATATCGGTATTTTTTTTGAAGTTTAATAAATTTTTCCGTAACAAAAGGTCCGGATGTACAATACAAATCGAAGAAATGTCTTATCTTAAAATGAGATTTTTTTTCCACACCGATTCCATGAAAAATTTCCACTTTGATTCCCGGAATTCTAAAATCCACAAAATTTCCCGGAACGATAACGAAATTTGGTAAAAATCTTTTTGTTTCGGTTATGGAATTTAGTATTGTAAAATCAAATTTTTTCAATTCTTTTTCTACTTTGCGGGATGTATAAAATGCAAAATCAATATTATGGTTTTGTGCATAATCGATTAGTGGAAGTATTATCGGGATGGAATATTTTTTGGAAATATAAAAAAGAACTTTCATATTTACGGTTCTATTTTGTTATTCCATTTTAAAACTATATTTGTTTTTACCGCATTAGCAGGACCAAATGCCCAATCCCATTCTTTAACGGGTGTTCGCCAACTTTTTCCGTATTTTGTTTCTATATAATGTTCCGTATCTGCGGGGATAAGAAATTTTTCTCCGAGAAATTCGGTTTCTTTAAGTTCAAATTTGTCGTAGTAGTATTTGATTAGATTTCTTTTTTTTCTGCCTTTTGCAATCCAAGCTCCGTGCCAAAATTTATTATCTTCTTCATAAAAGAAGAACAAATCCACTTTTTCATTATCCTTTTTGAATGATAATTCAAATCCGAGTGAAATTTTACCGAAAACCAGTTCCAATTCCCAGCCATTTTGAACAAAGGCATCTATAATTTCTTTTTTGTAATCTTTTATAAAGACACCAAAATCCGCATCAATATCATGCGACAAAATTTTTCCTTCTCTGTAAAAACCCAGTAAAGTGCCGTCGGTAAGCCAATGAGTTACTCCTATCGAATTTAAAATCTTGTGGGCTTCAACAATGTTTTTTTCTATGTTTTTCGAATTATGGATTATTTTCTTTTCTTTTATACCCAATATCTTTTTTATTATTTTTTTTAATCCGTATATCATAACAAACCTCGTTAGGTTACATTAAATTGTAAATCATAAAGATTTTTATAAATTTCACAATTTTGTAATAACTCTTCATTTGTACCTACACAAACTATCTCTCCGTTTTCCATTACTACAATTTTATCGGAAGAAAGAATCGTGGAAAGTCTATGCGCTATCACAATAACCGTTCTGTTTTTTTGTGCTTCCGAAAGTGCATCCTGAACCTTTTTTTCGGATTGTGTATCAAGAGAGCTAGTAGCTTCGTCAAAAATCAAAATAGGGGGATTACCCGCTATGGCTCTGGCGATGCAAAGTCGCTGTTTTTGACCGCCGGATAAATTGACAGCTTTATTATCGAGTTTATGGTTGTATTTGTCAGGAAATTTTTCTATAAATTCGTCTGCGTAGGCAATTTTGCAAGCTTTTTCTATCTGTTTCATTCCGATTTCGGTATTGGTTCCGTAGGCTATGTTTTCGGCAATTGTCATATTAAATAAAATCGGTTCTTGGGTAACCACTCCGAAAAGTTTTCTCAAATCTTTCAGTTTGATTTTTTTGATATTGATGTTATCTATTTTAATTTCACCTTTATCGGCATCATACATTCGGGTAAGTAAATTTACCAATGTGGTTTTTCCCGACCCGCTTTTTCCCACAATAGCTATTTTTTCACCTTTTTTTATAGTGAGATTGATATTTTTTAGTACCGGTTTGTCATTATATGCAAAATGAAGATTTGTAATTTTAATCTCGTTTTCAAAATCCTTTTTCGATAGGGCGTTGGTATCTTCGGTTATCTCGTTTTTGGCATTTAGAACTTCAAAAACCCTATCTACCGAAACCATTGCCTTTTTTATTGATGTATATGTTTTTGTGATTACCTTTAAGGGATGTAATGATGAAAATACAGCAAGCAAAAATGAGGTGAAAGCTCCGAATGAAAATGAAATATCGGGATTCAATACCTGCTTTCCGCCGATAATCAAAATAATTACTCCGATAAAAGTTCCGTTTAATTCCGAGATAGGAACGTTAAATGATGAATAAATAAGAGATTTTCGCCAAAATTTAAAATGTTTGTTATTGATTTTTTTAAAAAGATTCATTTCTTTTTCTTCGCCGGCAAAAAGTTTAACTATTTTAATGCCGTTTAGTACCTCTTCCACATTTGAAAACATTGTGGATGATTGTTTTTGAATTCTTTTTGCATATTTTTTGATTTTACTACCAATGTATGAAATTAAAATACCGAACAAAGGAACTATCAAAAGTGTGATAAAAAATAATTTTATATTCAAAAATGCCGCAATACGTAAATAAACGAATAAAAGAAGCAAAGATTGGAATAAGTCGAAAAAGGAATTTATAAAAAAATTACTGATTATTTTAACATCGGAAACCATTCGAACCAATGAATCCCCGATTTTATTTTTATTCAGATACATCAAAGATTGATAGAGATATTTTTTAAACATTTTATTCCTAATATCTCTTATTGTTTTTCCCCTCAAATTGGCAAAAAGAACTTTTTTCCCGAAAAAGAAAAGATTTTTTAAGAAGATCATCAATAAGATTGAGATTCCGATTATCCACAAAAGCAAAATAGGGTCGGTTTTTGTGAGTATTTCTTGTAAGTTGTGAAGATAAGGGGTCATTAGGTGCTTATCGAATTTAATACCGTTGTTTGATATGTATTGCGAAAAAACATCAAAAATTGCTTTGATAAAATCGCTTACCGTGTTGTATTCCACCGTGCGGTTTGTGTTCTTAAAAACATAATCGAGCAAAGGAATAGCCATCATTACACTTATTCCGCTAAAAAGAGCATATCCCAGCATAAAAATAATACCGAATATAAACGATAGCCAATATTTAAGCATTACCTTGTAAATATAGATAATATTTTTCATTTTTCCCCGAAATATTCTTTTGCAAATTGCAATAATTCGGTTTTGTTTGGCGAATAAGCTTTTCTAACATAGAAACCTGCTGTAAAAAGTGCTACGGAAAGTGATTCTACGGGGTTCAATCCGTGTAATAGGGCACTACAAAATCCGCCGTTTAAATGATCTCCGGCTCCGGTAGTTATGGTAGGATTAGGTTCATACGGCGCAGGTAAATACACCGATTGTTCATCGTAAGAAACTATCGCTGATTTTAGGGAATGAAGAAGAACAGTGTGTAAATTTAGTTTTTTTCTTATAGCGTCTGCCCGTGAGGATAAATCTTCGATGTCGATATCCAAAACATCCGAAATTTGTTCCGATTCCTTTTTGTTCATACCGAAAATTATCTTTGATTTGTAAGAGATTTTTTTAATCAAATTTAATATTTCCGATAAATCGGATTTCGTTCTTTTTTGCGGATCTGCAAGGTCGATAAAAACATAGGGAAAATTATCAAACAATGATGAAAACTCTTCTATTATTCCGTTAAGTCCCGAAAGCATAGTCCAGTTTGTAAAAGCAAACAGAGAGGATTCGGTTATCATTTCTTTTAGATTTTTTATTCCTATACGTTCTATTACTTTATCTCGATTAATATCGAATAAATGATTCATCTGTCCCAGCATTATTTTACCGTCATCAAATTCCAAAGCCATTGTATAACCCGGTTCGGATAAAGAAAAATAGCGATAACATTTTTTTGCAAAATCTTTAAAAACATCATTAATCTTATCTTTCCCTATGGCTCCTATAAAGTTTATTTTAATTTCGAAATTAATCATAGGTGATGCCATCAGTGGTGCATTTCCGCCCATTTTTAGCTGTTTGGAAACCAATTCCATGTTTGTGCTTTTTCCTTTTGCCGCCAATATCCTTTTTCCAAAATCCTCTATGGTTTTTATGCTATTATAATGATCTTTATCAAATCTTTTATCTACCACACGGATAATATTATCCACAAATCCGTCAAATCCCACAAAAGCGGTTTTTTCCACTTTGGTAGCTTTAAATTTTTTTATACTTTCCAGATAAATTTTCTTTTCCATTTTGATTCCCTTATTTTGACATTTTTTTTTCTATCCTAAGTAAGTCAAGCGAGATAATGGATAATTGATAATGGATAGTTGATAATGGAGAATGGATAATGGGGGAAGTGTTAGGATGTAAAATTTTGTTAACTCATTTTCGGATTGATTATTAAAAATTTGTTACAATTCATTTTTTTATTATAATGTTACTAAAAAAACCGGAGGAAAAATGAATAAGAACTATGATGTTGTGATTATCGGCGCAGGACCCGCAGGATTGGCAGCAGGATTGTATGCCGCACGAGGAGATCTTAAAACCGCAATTTTTGAAAAAGCATTGGTAGGCGGGCAGATAGTATTAACTACAGAGGTTGAAAACTATCCGGGAATACCGGAGAAAATATCCGGGTTTGATATTATAGATAGAATGAAGAAACAAGCCGAAACTTTCGGTGTGGAAATTATTGAAGAAAGTGTGAATGCTCTGGGTTTAAGAGGAATATGCAAATTAATAGAAACTCCCAGCGGCATTTATGAAGCTCGCACGGTAATTATAGCCACGGGAGCGCATCCCAGAAAATTAAATATCCCCGGGGAATTAAAATTGACCGGTAGAGGTGTATCCTATTGTGCCACATGCGACGGTGCTTTGTACAGAGGCAAAAAAGTTGCTGTAATCGGTGGCGGAGATTCGGCTGTGGAAGAAGCTTTGTTCCTTACCAGATTTGCCGAAAAAGTTTATATCGTTCACAGAAGAGATCAATTAAGAGCACAAAAGATTATCCAAGACAGAGCGTTCAAAAATCCTAAAATCGAATTTATCTGGAATAGCGTTCCGCAAGAAATATTGGGTAATGATGCCGTGGAAGGTGTTCTATTGTATAATAAAGTTACCAAAGAAAGACAGGAATTAGCCGTTGACGGTGTGTTTGTATATGTGGGAATTATTCCTAATACGGAACTTTTGGAAGGTAAAATAAATTTGGATAACAGAGGATTTATTCTTACCGATGAAACAATGCATACAAACATTCCGGGTGTATATGCCGCAGGTGATGTGGTTCACAAAGTTCTAAGACAGGTGGTTACCGCCGCCGCAGACGGTGCAATTGCCGCTTATTCGGCTCAAAAGTGGATTGAAGAAAATCTGGAAGAATTAAAAAAATCTTAAATAAAAAAAAGTATAAACCGCTCGAAAGAGCGGTTTTTTTATTCCCAAAATTTCTTATCCAAACTTCTATACATTACCGCTTCACTAATGTGATAGGGTTTAATTTCTTCGCTTTCTTCCAAATCGGCTATGGTTCTACTAACTTTTAAGATTCTATTGTAGGCTCTGGCGGATAATCCCATTTTTTCAATTGCATTTTTTAATAAATCTTTTCCCTCTTGATCCAAAACACAATATTTTCGTATTTGTTTGGCATTCATTTGCGAGTTGGAATAAATTTTTGTTTTTGCAAATCTTTTTAATTGTATTTTACGAGCTTTGTTTACTCTTTTTCTTATTTCCGAAGAATGTTCTCCGGTAGGCATTGAACTTAATTCATCATATTTAACGGCGGGGACTTCGATGTGGATATCTATTCTATCCAATAAGGGACCGGAAATTTTGCTTCGGTACCTTTGAATTGCAGTTATGGAACAAGAACATGTATGTCCGGGAATATCGCTGCCATAATATCCGCATGGACAAGGATTCATAGAAGCAACCAACATAAATTTGGCGGGAAATTCGAGTGATTGAGTAGCTCTGGAAATGGTGACCACTCCATCTTCAAGAGGTTGTCTAAGCACTTCCAAAACCGATTTTTTAAATTCGGGAAGTTCATCCAAAAACAATATACCGTTGTGTGCCAGAGAAACTTCTCCCGGTTTAGGATAACTTCCTCCTCCTATAAGCGCCACATCGCTAATTGTATGGTGTGGTGAGCGGAAAGGTCGTGTAGTGATAATGCCTCTTTTTTGAATAAGTCCAGCAACGGAATGGATTTTGGTGGTTTCCAATGCTTCTTCCAAGTGTAATTCGGGCAGTATTGTGGGTATTCTGCGAGCTAACATTGTTTTTCCCGAACCGGGCGGTCCTATCATCAAAACGTTATGTCCGCCCGCCGCCGCAACCTCCAAGGCACGTTTCACTTGAAATTGTCCTTTTACGTCAAACATATCAATCAAATCGTCTTCTGCGGTATCAAATATTTTTTCAATATCAACTATGTAAGGAGTGATTTCGGATTTATTTTCAAGAAAATTTACCGCTTCGTTAAGAGATGATACCGGAATTATCTCCAAATCGGAAATAACAGCGGCTTCTTCCGCATTTTCATATGGCAAAATCAATCCTGTAAGTTCATCTTTCCATGCCGCAACAGCTATGGGCAAAATACCTCTAACGGGTCGTAATGTGCCGTCTAATGAAAGTTCTCCAACAAGAGCGTATTGCTCCAATTTGTCAGTTTCTATTTGGTGAGAAGCCGATAAAATGGCAATAGCTGTGGGTAAATCCAATGCAACACCGTCTTTTTTTATATCGGCCGGTGCCAAATTAACAGTGTAATTGTGAGAAGGGAATTTAAATCCCGAGTTTTTTATTGCGGACGAAACTCTGTCTCTGCTTTCTTTTATGCTGTTTGAGGGAAGTCCCACAATAGAAAACTTAAATAAACCGCCTTTTATGTCGGCTTCTACGGTAACTTCGAGTGCGTTTATGCCTTGAATTGCATAAGATATGGTTTTTCCATACATTGTTTTCTCCGATTTATTTTTTTATCACAACGGTTTTCAGCTTTTTATAAACTTCATTATCGGATGTGCCAATTCCCAAAAAACGAATTATATATATTCCAATCGGTAAAATTTTATTGTTCTTATCTTTTCCGTCCCAAATAATGGAACCATTTGAGGAGGCTAATGTATTTTGGATGATTTTAGCCACTTCTCTGCCTTTCAAATCAAAAATTTTTACTGTAATTTTGTTTATGGGATTGGGTAGTTTATATTGGATAATTGTATGTTCGGATTTATATGGAGAAAAAGGATTTGGAGAAACCGATAATGATGCTTTCGGTGGTAAGATTTGAACAAATAAAGAATTTTCTTTTTGCGGCGTAGATGTGCTAACCGATGGTCCGAAGTTGCTATAAATAGCTAAAACAGTAGGATTTATTCTTTCTATTGAAACGCCTTTTAATTTGTTATTCCATTCGGGTTCATAAAAAAAGTTTTCTATTTCATTTAGGTTTTTATCGTACAAAGTTAGCTCTTTACCTGTGTTTGATAATGTGGAAAGTCCGGTAAAAGGAAGTTGAGTTAAGTTATATTTATTTTTCAAAAATATTGCGTCATCTTCACTTGATGTTATCAAAAAATATTCCGATTCCGGCATTGGCAAACGAATAATATCATTGCCCACTTTGAGAAAGAAGGAATCAAGTTCGGTTAATTGATAATTTTTCTTTATTTCCAACCATTCCGGCTCGTTTTGATTCGGGTTATACATAATTTCATTAATCACAAAGGGTAAATCGTTTTTATTGTAAAAACCGTAGGCAACATTGTCATTGGGATTATTATCATTACTTACGGTGTATTCAAAAGTGTAATATCCTTCTTGCTCAATATTATCTTCAAAGCTGATAAAAGTGGTATCTTGCAGGGTAATTTTCGATGAATAGATATTGATAAACTCATTATCGTTTCTTTTTTTATAACATATCAAATCGGTGCTATATATGGCTTGTAATCCGTTATTTACAATTTTGATTTGATGAGTTAGCGTATTTCCGTTGCTTATTATTTTTTCAAATTTGATGCAAATATTGCTTTCCAAAGGCAGGTTGCTATTAGCAAAAGTCGGGGTTGCTCCGTTTTCATCAGTACAAAGTTTCCATTTTATATCATCGTCCGAGTAGGGATTTACTCTTTCATAAGAAATATTTTCGGGGAAATGATAAGCGTTGTAATAGATTGTATCCAAAATGGTATCGTAGGCATCTTTCAGATATAAATTTTCGGTTGTATTATTAAGACTTGTCCATGTTTCCGATTGAATAACTTTCGATATATCCGCTTTTGGGAAAGCATCCATAAATAATTTTTTATTTTTGCAAATTACCAGATAATCT
>CAZUGB010000199.1:0-7119 GCA_964619925.1 uncultured Candidatus Cloacimonadota bacterium | reverse complement strand
ATAAAATTCATCCCAAAAACATTAAATTGGTTGAAGATATTGCCAAATATTTTAATGTAACCGCTCTCGGAATAGACGTTTTAACAGCTGACATTTCGGTACCTTGGGACGAAGGGGATTTCGGTATAATCGAAATAAATGCCGGACCGGGTGTTTTTATGCACTTAAAGCCTGCATACGGCGGTTCAATAGATGTTCCCGGAATTATTATGCATCATCATTTCCCACAGGAAGGTTACGAAAGAATACCGATTATTGCGGGAAACAACCTTACTCTCAATTTTAGCCATATCCTTTATGATAAATTGCAAGAAATCAAATCGGATGTGGTTTTTGAATCTCTTACCAAAGAAGGCGTTTATCTTAATAGAAAATATTTCTTCCAAAGTAATACGCACGATACCAAAGTTAAGATTATTCTTAGAAATCCGAGATTGGATATAGCAATGTTTAACCACACGAAAGATGACATCTTTGATTATGGTATTTATCACGAAGGAGCGGATATTGTTATTTTGGATAATCCTCATTACGGAGAGATTATTTTAAAAGATCACGTTCTTTTATACGGATATTACGTAGAAGTTTCCGACAACAAAATTACGGTTTATCAAAACACCGGTTTGAAAGAATTGGAATTTGTAGGTAGTCTTGAATATGAAACGGAAATGGAAAAAGATTTTAAGATTTTAAAAGCTATCGAGCCGTTTTTACCCGATTTATTAAAAAAATATGAATTGAAAAAGGGAACAACCGTAAACTGGAATTATGCTAAATTCTAAATGAGGTTAATATGATTTTGATAAAAAATTGTGTTGTGTATGCACCGGAAAATATCGGTAAAAAGGATATTTTAATAGCGGGAAAAAAAATTATAGCAATCAAAGATAAGATCGAATTACAAACCGATATTAACATCAAGATTATAGATGCTTCGGATATGATAATTTTTCCGGGATTTATTGACGGTCATGTTCATATAGCGGGAGCAGGCGGTGAAGGCGGTCCTGCCACTCGAACACCGGAAATTCAGCTTGGTGACTTGTTAAAAGGCGGCATCACCACCGTTATCGGATGTCTTGGTACGGATGGAATTACTCGAAACGTGGAAAGTGTGTTAATGAAGGCAAAAGCTTTAAAAGAAGACGGTATTTCCGCTTGGATAAATACCGGTGCTTATCAGGTTCCCACACCTACGATTTTAGGAGATGTTGCCAAAGATATTTCTTTGATAGATGAGGTAATCGGGGTTGGTGAAATTGCTATTGCGGATCATCGTTCTTCTTTTCCAATGGTAGAAGAATTAATTCGTCTGGCGGAATTGGCAAGAGTGGGCGGAATGCTTGGCGGAAAAGCGGGAGTTGTAAATCTTCATATGGGTGATGCAAAGAATCCATTTAATCTTATCTATGAAGCAGTGGAAAAAAGCGAGCTTAATTTTTCGCAATTTCTACCGACTCATTGCAATAGAAACGATTATATCTTTGAAGATGCTAAGGAATACGGAAAAAAAGGATTTGTGGATATTACGGCAAGTTCTTATCCCTATTTTCCCGAGTATGAGGTAAAACCTTCCAAAGCAATAGACGAGCTTGTAAAAAGCGGTGTTCCGATAGAACATATCACTATGACGTCGGACGGTGGGGGATCATTACCGGATTTTGATGAAAACGGAAATTTGGTTAAACTCGTTTCGGGACCTCCGGCATCCATTTTCAGAGAAACAATCGACTTGATAAGAAATGAAAAAATGCCTATCGAAAAAGCAATATTACCCGTTACAAAAAATCCCGCCACCATTTTAAAATTAAAAAACAAAGGACAAATAAAAGAAAACTTTGATGCCGATGTTATTGTGTTATCCAAAGATTTTGAGATTATTCATCTTATAGCAAACGGCACAATGATGATTGAAAATAAAAAAATCATAAAGAAGGGTTATTTTGAATAATCCCGACAATTTATTATCCCCCCTGCAAATATTGGATATAAAAATAATGCAGGGGGCAAATTATTTTAGTGCCGGAAACGTAGTGGTATTGCTACTTGATTTGAATGAATACGATGAAGTTTTCACGAATCAAATACCCGGATTTTATACAAAACTTTCTTCTCTTCTTCCTTCGCTTATAGAACATCATTGTTCCGTAGGTAAAAGGGGCGGTTTTTTTATCCGCGTAAAAGAAGGAACACTATTGGGGCATGTAACCGAGCATGTGGCTATCGAATTGCAAACAATGGCGGGAATGAATGTGGGCTTTGGTAAAACAAGAAGAACCACAAAAGAAGGCGTTTACAACGTGGTCGTTCGCTATCTTGACGAAGAGGCTGGTATCTATGCGGTTAAATCCGCTGTAAAACTTATTAATTCGATTCTAAAAGATAAACCTTTTGATGTAAAAAAAGTTGTAAACAACCTAATTCGAATACGTGAAAGAAGGCTTTTCGGACCCAGTACACAATCCGTTATCGACGAAGCAAAAAAAAGAAAAATTCCGTATTTCAGATTGGATAAATATAATCTTGTTCAGCTGGGTACAGGTAAATATCTCAAACAGATAAGAGCCACGCTTACAAGCGATACGAATTTTATAGCCGTAGAAACAGCCGACGACAAATATCTTACAAACTCTATTCTTTCCGATGCGGGTTTGCCGATTCCCAATACATTCATCTACAATAATCAATTGAATATTCCTTTTGAAAAATTTGTTATTAAACCGCGTTTTGGAAACTTAGGGAAAGGAATTGCCATAAAAAGCAAAAACGAAGATATTAAATACGAAATAGAAAATGCTTCGGACTACTCCTCGGATGTTTTGATACAAGAATTTATAAACGGACACACATATCGAATATTGGTAATCGATTACAAATTTGTAGCCGCCACCAGAATAGACCCTCCTAAAATAAAAGGAAACGGCAAAGACACAATCAAAGAATTAATCGAAAAGTTAAATGAAGATCCGCACAGAGGAATAGGTGATAAAACACCCCTTACGGAAGTGAAAATTGACGAAGAAACTCTTTACATCCTAAAAGCAAATAATCTTGGATTGGATTCTATTTTGGAAAAAGACAGAATAATTTCCTTAAAAAATTCGCCCAATTTAAAACTGGGGGGAACTTCCATAGATGTTACCGATGTTATTCACAAAGATAATATTTTTGTTGCCGAAAGAGCGGCGCGGTTTATCGGTTTGAACGTCGCCGGAGTTGATTTGATAGTTTCCGATATAAGAAAAAGTATCTTTGCGGAAAACGGTGCTATTATCGAAGTGAATGCCGCTCCCGATTTTAGAATGCATCTTATGCCTATGGCGGGAAAAAGAAGAAATCCGGCCGTGAATTTATTAAATATGCTGTTCCCACCGCAAAAACCCAATCATATTCCTTTGATAGCGGTTACAGGCACACAAGGAAAGGAAAAGACGGTACAAATAATTTCCGATGCTCTGAAATATTTCGGTTATAAAGTGGGTAGATATGCAAAAAACGAATTGGAAATAAACGGCTTTAAGTTTACCAAACAAAAGCCTTTTGCCGCTGTAAGAAGTTTGTTAAAAGATCCCACAGTCGATATTGCCGTGGTGGAAGTTTCTTTGGAATCAATATTAAATGACGGCTTGGCATATCAATTTGCTGATTTCGGTATTGTTTTGAATGTAGCGGATTCATATGAAAATTTGGATTCATATGTTTATATAAGAGATTTGGACGATATAGCATACGCAAAATCCGTAGTGGCGGAAGAGGTTTATGACAACGGTTTCACCATTCTTAATGCGGATGATAAATTTTCTTATCGAATGAAAAAACGCATTTGGTCCAGACCGATTTTATTTTCAAAAAGATATTCCGATAAAATAAAAAATCATATCAACAAGGGGGGTAGAGCGGTTTTTATAAAACAAGGCAAGGTGGTTTTGCACCTATCGGATAAAGAGTTTGAATTTGATTTGCCCGCTTTCATTAAATCTTCTTTGGAAAAAGATATTTTTTTGGCATCGATAAGCGTTTTGTATCAGCTTGTTTCCGATATTGATAAAATTGATGATTTCATTTCAAAGGGATTGAATTAATCTTTATTTTCCACTATCAATTCGTATTTCCCGTTGATTATTTGAATATACGAAAAGTGTTTTGTCCAATCACCGGTGTTCATATAAATTTTTTTGCCCCAATCCCTTATTTCCGGTTTATGTGTATGTGAAAAAATTATAAAATCATAATCCAATTTTTTGGCGTATTCGGCAAGTTGTCTTTCTCTTTTTTCTACCAACCAATCAGGTAAAATACGTTTTCTGCTGGAACGAGACATCAAAATTCCCGTTTTCAATACAATGGTGGGATGAATAAGGCTAACGATGAATTTGGTAAATTTGCTTCTGATAATTGCTTTAAAAAGTTTGTATTTATAATCTCCCGCCAGATATTCATCTCCATGAGTAACAAAATAAGATTTACCGTCTATGATTCCGGCAAAATATTCGGGATAAGTTTCTGCTTTCAGATAATTTTTAATAAAGTCATCAATCCAAAAGTCGTGATTTCCTGCAACGTAGATCAATCGTGTTCCGCTTTCCTGCAAATCGGAAAGAGCTTTTAGTATGGGGAAAAATTGCTTTATTATGGAAAATCGCCATGAGACCCACAAATCGAATATATCGCCGTTTAGAATTAATACATCCGTATTTCCTTTTAGTGATTTGAGGAAATGTAAAAATTTGTCATAGCGGAATATTTCATCTTTTGTTTTGTTTTCAAATCTTAAATGATCGTCCGAAGCAATAATAACTTTCATAATTTTTTAATGCGTCATCACATAATAAAAAATGTTAGCACCGAATTTCAGAGCTTTTGAACGAATCTTAAAAGGGTCGTTGTGCATATCGCTCCAGCCGTCGGTGATGTTTGTTTCGTATGTATAAAGCACAATCATTCTGCCGTTGTCATCAAAAATTGCAAAAGCTTGCGGTCTTTTTCCGTTGTGTTTGTGTATTTTCGGGATGCCGTTATTGAAATGATAAAAACAATGAAACAACTCGTGCGTAACGGGTAATTCGACCAATCTTTTTTGGGGGAATAATTTTTTTATCTCTCTTCTGAATGCTTTATCCATACCGTAATCATCGTCTGCATACAAAAAACCGCCTCTTTTCAGATACTCCCTTAAATTCTTTATATCCGAATCGCTAAAATCGATATTGCCGTGTCCCGTCATAAAAACAAAAGGATAATCGAATATTTTTTTGTCCGAAGGTTTTACAATAGCCTGTTCTTCCGAAAAATTAGTGTGGATGTTACTATTTAAAAAACGAGCGATATTAGGTACAATATCTCTGTCGTTATACCAATCTCCACCGCCGTCAAAATGCAATCTGGCGATTTTATCTTTTTCATTTGCCGTTAGAGATGATATTGATAAAAGGATGATAATAAAAACTAAAAATTTCTTCATAGTTTTAAATCATGGAAAAAGTGATTACAAAAGTAGTGCCGTTTTCCCTTTTTAAATCGATTGTTCCGTCCAATTGCGAGGTTAAGATGCTTATTAATCTCAAACCGTATGTTTTTAGGTTGGGATTGTTTATATTGATATTTTCGGGGAAAGGATTGCCGTCATTAAAATAGGTTAATTGCAGTTTGTTATCGTTTTTTACTTTTTGAAGGCAAATTTTTATTATACCCTTTTCGATATTTTTAAAAGCATGTTTTACCGAATTTGTCATTAGTTCCGAAATGAGCAATCCCAAAGGTATGGCGGTATTAATGGTAAGATTAAGTTCATCTTCGCATTCGATATTATACATTACCGTGCTTCTTCTATTATACAAAGTTAAAATGTTTTTTGCCAAAGAATCCACATACTGTTTAAAATTGATACTTGATAAATTATCCGATTGATAAAGCTTTTCGTGAACCAATGCCATTGATTCTATTCTGTTTTGACTTTCCAAGAGGATATTTTTTACATTTTCATTGTTTGAATATCTTGATTGAAGCAAAAGCATACTTGATATTATTTGCATATTGTTTTTTACGCGATGATGAATTTCTTTTAATAAAACATCCTTTTCTTTTAGTGATTGGTTCATTTTTTCTTCTATTTTTTTTCGCTCTTCTATCTCTTTGATTAATTCTTCATTCTTTCTTCGCAATTTTTCGGTACTCTTTTTTACCCTTTCTTCCAAAATATCGGTAACATCATCCAAAATTTTTTGATTTTCGTTTTGCATGGTAGAAAGATAAAATTCCCTTCTGTTTATAAATTCCATCGAATAATTTGTAAGAATTCCCACAAAATTTATTATCAAAAGTATCAAAGGAAAAATTCGCGTGAGATGATTATTATTAAAGGGAACTATCATTATATATAAAATCAGGATAATTAAACCGTTTGCAACGGAATATAAAAAGTTTATTCCCAAAAAAACATAATTGAAAATAACCAACGTAAACAAAGCGGCGGAATACAAGAGAATTATGTTATCCGAATTGATTTCTTTTAAAAACAATATCAAAACCACGGAATACAATATTACCAATGCGGATATAAGAATATTTTTTAAATTTTTTAATAATTTTGTAAAGGATAATAGAAAAACAGCCATGCCGTAAATAACCAGAGTTAAGGAAAAATAATTAATGTCAGCACTATCGTATGTGAGATAAGACAAAGAAGAAAAAAGAATAAGTATCAGAAAAATAGCTACGCGAAGCTGTATTAATATCCTTGAATAATAGTGCTTTTTAAAATTCTTTTCCAATACATCAGCTTTAAATTTTAATGTAATTGGATTAAGCGTCATATCTTTAAAGCTGGGATATACCATATTATTTCATCTCCGATTTTTTTCTTTTTGTTTAAGATTACAAGGGCTAATTTTGTGTCAATGAAAATATAAAATATCTCATTCCATAGGTGAAAATTGTAGGATAATTATAACTCCCCCTAACCATCTATTTGTTAAAGAGGGGGAACTGTTTCTTTCTTCTCTTTTGCAAAGAGAAGGGCAGGGGATGAGTGAATGAATTTGATGTAAGAAAAAAGCGAGGGCGGGAACGGTGAGTATATGGTTAGTGGCTGATTTTATAGTTCTATGCTTTCAAATTTAC
>CAZUGB010000198.1:0-3494 GCA_964619925.1 uncultured Candidatus Cloacimonadota bacterium | reverse complement strand
AGTTATTACAAAATAAAGAAAATAGGAGATAAAAATGGCAAAAAAATTTGTTTATTTATTCGGTGGCGGTAAAGCCGAAGGTGATTCCACGATGAAGAATTTATTAGGTGGCAAAGGTGCCGGATTAGCCGAAATGAGTTTGATAGGTGTTCCGGTTCCTCCGGGTTTTACAATTACCACGGAAGCATGTAATGAATACAATAAACTCGGCAAAGAAGAATTGCAGAAACTGATTAATGATGAGGTGGAAAGAGGCATCAAAAATATCGAAACGATAATGGGAACAAAATTCGGAGATCCCGAAAATCCGTGTTTGGTTTCGGTAAGATCGGGCGCTCGTGTGTCTATGCCGGGTATGATGGATACCGTATTAAATTTGGGAATAAATGACGAAGTTGTATTGGGTTTGGCAAAAAAGACCGGTAATCCGAGATTTGCTTGGGATTCATACAGAAGATTTATTCAGATGTACGGTGATGTGGTTTTGGGATTAAAGCCTGCCAAAAAAGACGATATAGATCCTTTTGAAGAAATCATAGAAGATGTAAAAAAGAAAAAAGGTATAGAAAGCGATTTGGATTTGACTACCGAGGATTTGAAAGAATTGGTGGAAAGATTTAAAGAAGCCATTCAAAAAAATACCGGACTTATCTTCCCGCAAGATCCCAGACAACAGTTATGGGCGGCTATCGTGGCTGTGTTTGAAAGTTGGAATAACGAAAGAGCCATTTATTATAGAATGCTCAATAAGATACCGCATACATGGGGAACGGCGGTAAACGTTCAAGCTATGGTTTTCGGTAATATGGGAGAAAATTCGGCAACAGGTGTGGCTTTCACCAGAGATGCCGCGACAGGAGAGAATATTTTTAACGGCGAATATCTGATAAATGCTCAGGGTGAAGATGTGGTGGCAGGAATCAGAACACCATTGCAAATCACTTTGGAAGGTAGTAAAAGATGGGCAAAAGCTCAAAATATAGATGAAGAAACAAGAAAAACAAAATATCCTTCTTTGGAAGAAAGATTTCCCGAATGCTACAAAGAATTATACGCTATACAAGATAAATTGGAAAAACATTATAAGGATATGCAAGATATAGAATTTACAATCCAAGACGGCACATTGTATCTATTACAAACCAGAACAGGCAAAAGAACAGGTTTTGCAATGGTAAGAATGGCAATGGAAATGATTGACGAAGGATTGATTGATGAAAAAACCGCTGTTAAAAGAGTGGAACCCGACAAATTGAATGAACTTTTGCATCCAATATTTAGAAATACCGCTTTGAAAAATGCAAAATTAATTACAAAAGGTTTACCGGCATCACCCGGAGCCGCTTCAGGTCAAATCGTATTCTTTGCTGATGATGCTGACAAATGGGCGGCAAACGGAAAAACACCCATTTTGGTTAGAATAGAAACTTCCCCCGAAGATTTAAAAGGAATGAATGTTTCTCAAGGTATTCTTACGGCACGCGGCGGAATGACTTCTCATGCGGCTGTTGTTGCCAGAGGTATGGGAAAATGCTGTATTACCGGTGCCGGTGAAATTCAAATAAATTACAAAGAAAAAACAATGACCGTAGGCGACAAAGTTTACAAAGAAGGGGATTGGATTTCTTTAAACGGTTCCACAGGAGAAATTTTTGAAGGAAAATTGGAAACAAAAGAACCTGAATTGAGCGGAAATTTCGCTCGCTTAATGGAGCTTGCCGATAAATATTCAAGAATGTATGTAAGAACAAACGCCGATACACCCCAAGATGCACAAGTAGCCAGAAATTTCGGAGCAAGAGGTATCGGATTATGCAGAACCGAACATATGTTCTTTAAGGGCGACAGAATTGAAGCAATGAGAGAGATGATTATTGCCGATAATAAACCGGAAAGGAAAAAAGCTCTACAAAAAATACTTCCTATGCAAAGAAGCGATTTTGAAGAAATCCTTAAAACCATGCATGGATATAGAGTTACCATAAGATTATTGGATCCCCCATTGCACGAATTTTTGCCACACGACGAAAAATCTCAAAGACATTTGGCAAAAAAACTTCATGTTCCGCTTAGTGAAATTCAAGAAAAAGTTCGTGCTTTGGCGGAATTAAATCCTATGCTCGGTCATAGAGGTTGCCGTCTGGGAAATACATATCCCGAAATAACCGAAATGCAAACCAGAGCAATTTTGGAAGCCGCATTAAATCTTAAAGAAAAAGGCATTGATGTTAAACCCGAAATTATGGTTCCTTTGGTAGGTGTGGTTGCAGAATTTAAGCTTCAAAAGAAAATTATAGATCAGGAAGCCGAAAAAGTATTTAAAGAAAGAAATGACAGAATAGAGTACAAAGTGGGAACAATGATAGAAGTTCCAAGAGCGGCATTAATTGCAGATCAAATTGCCGAAACAGCGGAATTTTTCTCATTCGGAACAAACGACCTTACACAAATGACTTTTGGATATAGTAGAGACGATGTTTCCAAATTTTTACCCGTATATTTTAGCAAATGTATCTTAAAAAGCGATCCGTTTGAAGTTTTGGACCAAGAAGGAGTGGGTCAGCTTGTAAAAATGGCTACCGAAAAGGGAAAAGCCACAAGGAAAGATTTGAGCGTAGGAATATGCGGTGAGCACGGAGGAGAACCTTCGTCGGTGAAATTCTGTCACAGAATCGGTTTGGATTATGTGAGCTGTTCACCTTATCGTGTTCCGATAGCTCGATTGTCCGCGGCTCAAGCGGCATTGGAAGATTAATTTTATATTTTAACCGGCAGGATTATATCCTGCCTTTTTTTTTGTCATTTCCTAAGGTTTATGCAATTCGAATAATAATTGTATGATACATTTTTTTGACGTTGATTTGAAAAAGCTAAAAATTTAATTATGAATAATAATCTTTTTGAGTATCAAATTCATTGACGCGTAAATTTAATAAAATTTATTTACCTAAGATAGGAATAATTATAATGAAGATAAAAAAAGATATTCAGATTATTAAATTTGCCGCTTACGGTTTTTTTAAAAATCTTAGATTTTTCGATCCTTTTATTATTCTTTTCTTTAAAGAACAGGGTATTTTATATTTTCAAATTGGCATTTTATATGGTTTTAGGGAAATTCTTACAGCGATATTGGAAATTCCCACGGGATTTGTGGCAGATTCGTGGGGTAGGAAATATTCTCTAATGCTTTCTTTCGTTTCTTATATTATATCATTTTTGATATTTTTCTTTTTTCCTTATTTTTACATCTATTTCATAGCGATGCTTTTTTATTCTCTGGGAGATTCGTTAAGGTCCGGTACGCACAAAGCAATGATAATGTCTTATCTGAAAATTAAAGAGTTATCTCACTTGAAGGTTCACTATTACGGTTTTACACGGAGTTGGTCGCAAAGAGGCTCGGCAATATCTGCAATTCTTGCGGGTCTTATGGTATTTTTTTCGGGTTCCTACAAATATGTTTTTGTGGCTTCGATTATACCGTATTTAAT
>CAZUGB010000197.1:0-16244 GCA_964619925.1 uncultured Candidatus Cloacimonadota bacterium | reverse complement strand
AGAATTTATGTAAATTCAAAAAGCATTCCGTCGGTTTACAATAATACCGGTTGCGCCATATTATCTACCAACAAAGGTGTGATGGTGGATAGAGATGCCAGAAAACTTCAAGTTGGTGGCGAATATATCCTTAAAGTTTGGTAATTTGGAGGAAAAGTGTCAAGAATAGGAAAAACACCAATAGAAATACCTCAGGATGTAAATGTGGAAATTAACGGTAATGTTATAACCGTTAAAGGTAAAAAAGGCGAATTATCCTATACAATGTTAAGCGGAATATCTGCTCAAGTAAAGGATAATATGATAGAAATCAAGAGAGCCGAAGATACAAAAAATTTAAGAGCTTTTCACGGTTTGACCAGATCGCTTGTTCAAAATATGGTTATCGGCGTTTCGAAAGGATTTGAAAAAAATCTTCAAGTAATCGGAACGGGATACGGTGCAGAGGTTGTGGGACCGTGGTTAAAATTGGTTCTCGGTTATTCACACGATATTTTGTTGGAAATACCCGAAGGTATAGAAGTAATTACTGAAACCATACCCAGAAGGGAACAAGGAAAACTCGGAGTTCAGGCAAAAATCAAAGTAAAAGGCATCAACAAAGAGGATGTAGGTAAATTTGCCGCGGAAATCAGAAGATGTCGCGAACCTGAGAATTATAAAGGCAAAGGCATTAGATATGAAGGCGAATATGTTCAGATTAAAGCCGGAAAAGCTGGTGCGGCATAAAGAAAGGTAGGAGTTTGATATGAAAAGAGATTCAGTAGCATATATGAGAATTAGAGCAAGAAGAAGAAGAATTGCTGCCATTCGTAAAAAGATAAAAGGTACACCGGAGAGACCTCGACTGGCTGTTTACAGAAGTTTAACTAATATTTATGCACAAATTATCGATGACACCCAAGGGAAAACATTGGTTGCATTATCTACTGTAAGCAAAGGTTTGGATCTTGATAAAAAAATGAAGAAAACAGAGCAAAGTTATAAAGTTGGATATGAGTTAGGTAAACTTGCACTCGAAAAAGGCATTACAACCGTTAAATTCGATAGAGGCGGTTTCTTGTATCACGGAAGAGTAAAAGCCTTGGCAGACGGCGCAAGAAAAGCCGGACTTAAATTTTAAGGAGGTATTTTGAAGCCTAATAATGAATCTCAATTTGCCGTTGAAAAATTGGTAGATACAAATAGAGTTGCAAAAATTGTAAAAGGCGGTAGAAACTTTAGTTTTAATGCAACAGTGGTAGTAGGTGACAAAAACGGTAATGTAGGTGTAGGAACGGGTAAGGCGAATGAAATTGTTTACGCTATAAAAAAAGCAAAAGACAAAGCCGCAAAAAATATGTTTTCCGTGCCTATTGTAAACGGAACCATTCCTCACGAAATAGTTGGTAAGTTCGGAGCAAGTCTTATTATGTTAAAACCTGCATCCGAAGGTACCGGAGTTATCGCCGGTGGTCCTGCAAGAGCTATTTTGGAAGCTTGCGGTATTCAAAACATTCTCACCAAATCATTGGGTTCAAACACACCGGTAAATGTGGTTAAAGCTACCATGATGGGTTTGAAACAATTAAGAACCGTTTCACAAGTTGCAAAATTAAGAAACAAAAAAATGGAAGAGATTACCGGACAGGAGGTAAAACATGAAACTGAAAGTGACGCAAGTTAGAAGTACCATCAAAAGAAAAGAAAATCAAAAAAGAACGATAAAAGCACTCGGCTTGGGAAAAATAGACAGAGTAAAAATTCATGACGATACCCCTGTAATACGCGGAATGATTAGAAAAGTGAAACATCTTGTAAAAGTAGAAGAAATTAAAGAATAGAGAATTTGCGGAGATAATAATGGAATTATATAACATTGTAAGACCAAAAATAAAAAAACACAAAAAAAGATTGGGTAAAGGTGAAGCTACCGGACAAGGTGGAACATCAGGAAAAGGACATAAAGGTCAAAAATCCAGATCGGGTGGCAATATTCCGGCATGGTTTGAAGGTGGTCAAATGCCTCTTCAAAGACGACTTCCCAAAAGAGGTTTCACTAATATTTTTAAAAAGGAATACAGAATTGTTAACTTAAATCAGCTTCAAAAAATTGATGCAGACCTGATTGACGTGGAAACTTTGGAAAAAATGGATATTATTAGAAGTTCTAAAAAATATAAAAAATATCCCGTGAAGATTTTGGCGAGAGATGCCGATAAATTTAATAAAAAGATGATAATCAAAGCAAATGCTTTCTCAAAGACTGCCAAAGAAATTATAGAAAAATTTGGCGGGAAAGCGGAGGTAATAAAAGGTGTTAAGTAGCTTAGGTAATATTTTCAAGATACCTGATCTGAAAAGGAAGGTTTTATTTACCTTGTTTATCTTGGTAATTTATAGATTGGGTAGTTTTATCCCGGTACCCGGAATAAACGCTGCTGCCTTGAAGGAATTTTTCGGAGGCGGAAACGGTGGCAATCTCTTTGGTATGTTCGACCTTTTTGTCGGTGGAAACTTAAAGAGAGCATCTGTTTTTGCTTTGGGAATTATGCCTTATATTACAACTTCCATTGTGCTACAACTTCTTGGTGGAGTAATACCTTATTTTGAAAAATTAAAAAAAGAAGGCGCCGAAGGTCAAAAGAAAATTACACAATATACCAGATGGGGAACGGTTCTCGTAGCCGCTTTTAACGCTTTTGGTATTAGCTTGTTTTTACAAAATCTTCAATCTTCCACAGGTGCCGCAGTTCCGCATCCCGGTCCGCTTTTCGTATTTACAGCGGTTTTAACAATGGTTACCGGAACAATGTTTATAATGTGGTTAGGTGAAAAAATTACGGATCACGGAATAGGTAACGGAATATCGTTAATCATCTTTGCCGGTATTATCGTTCGTTATCCACGTGGATTTTATAATATGTTCGAAATGGTAAAAGCCGGAGCAATGAGCATATTTATGGCTATATTCGTTTTGATAATAATGGTATTTGTAACTGCATCCGTAGTTTTGGTTACCGAAGGAACAAGAAGAATACCCGTACAGTATGCAAAAAGAATAATCGGAAGAAAAATATATGGCGGTCAAACATCATATATTCCGCTAAAAGTTAATACCGCCGGTGTTATTCCCATAATTTTTGCTCAATCAATTCTAATGTTCCCAAGTACGATAGCTACATTCTTCAAAGACAGTGCGTTTGCAAATTCGGTGGCTCAGGTTCTTTCACCCGGAGCGGCATTATATACGGTATTGTATGTGTTATTGATAATATTCTTTGCCTATTTTTACACTGCAATAGCATTAAATCCCGATGAAATGGCAGAAAATATGAAGAAATACGGCGGATTTATTCCCGGAAGAAAACCCGGAAAGAAAACTGCTGAATACATTAATAATATACTTTTAAGAATAACATTACCCGGTGCTATATTTTTCGCTTTTATTGCCGTGTTACCTCAGTTTATGAGAAAATGGGCAAACTTACCTTTCTACTTTGGCGGTACCGGACTTATCATCGTAGTTGGTGTTGCTTTGGATACATTGCAACAAATTGAATCTCATCTTGTAATGAGACATTACGACGGATTTATGAAACGCGGAAAACTTCGTAGCAGACAGAGATAAAATAATGATCACAATAAAAAACGAAACCGGAATTGAATATATGAGAGATGCAAACCGAATAGTCGGTGAGCTTTTGTATAGGATAGCGGACTTGATTAAGCCCGGTATTTCCACCTATGAGCTTGATCAATTTGCCGAAGAGTTTATCCTATCCAAAGGAGCTTATCCTGCTTTCAAGGGTTATGAAGCTGACGGTTTGCCACCATTTCCGGGGTCTATTTGTGCATCTGTAAATAGTTGTATTGTACATGGTATCCCTTCCAAAAAAGTAATACTAAAAGAAGGTGATATCATAGGTATTGATGTGGGAACATTTAAGAACGGTTATTATGGCGATGCTGCCAGAACATTTGCCGTGGGTAAAATATCAAAAGAAGCACAAAGATTAATGGATGTAACAAAAGAAGCTTTGTACAGAGGTATGGAAGCGGCAAAAAACGGAGCAAGAGTGGGTGATATTTCTTATGCCATAGGATCTTTTGTAAGACAAAACGGTTACTATGTAGCAGACGACTTGACAGGACACGGAATAGGAACCGAACTACACGAAGATCCGATGATACCGAACGACGGATTTAAAGGCAAGGGACCACGTTTGCGAAAAGGTATGACTATCGCTATCGAACCTATGGTAAATATCGGAACTAACAGAGTTAAAACAAAAGGCTGGGAATTTTATGTGAAAAACGGCGGATTGTCAGCCCACTTTGAGAATACGATATTGATTTGCGAAGATTCATACGAAATTCTAACAACATATCAGGAGTAGAGTATGGCAAAAGAAGGTGTAATAGAAGTTGAAGGTGTTGTAGTGGAAGCATTGCCGAATACCAAATTTAGAGTCAAACTTGAAAACGGACATATCATTTTGGCTCATAGTTCAGGTAAAATGAGAATGCATTATATTAAGATATTACCCGGAGACAAGGTAAAAGTGGAGCTTTCTCCGTATGATTTGAATAAAGGCAGAATAACATTTAGATATAAATAATAATCAGGAGTATAAAATGAAAGTTAGATCATCAGTTAAAAAGATCTGTAAAGATTGTAAGATCATTAAGAGACACGGTGTAATAAGAGTGATTTGCCCTACAAATCCAAAACATAAACAAAGACAGGGTTAATAAGGAGGATTTACTTTGGCACATATATCAGGTGTTGATTTACCAAAAAATAAAAGAATCGTTATCGGATTAACCTATATCTTCGGAATAGGAAGATCCACGGCAAAAAAGATATTGGCGGAAGCGGGAATTGATGAAAGCATCAGAGTAAAAGATCTTTCATTGGAACAAGAAAAGAAATTAAGAAATATAATCGAAGATAATTACACTGTAGAAGGTGAATTAAGAACTCAGATAGCAATGGATATAAAACGTCTTATGGAAATAAATTGCTATCGCGGTTTAAGACACAAAAAGAGCATGCCTGTTCGCGGACAAAGAACACACACCAATGCCAAGACCAGAAGAGGCAAACGTCATTCTTCTGTAGCAGGTAAGAAAAAGAAAAAATAGTCTTTAAGGAGTGATTGTGGCAAAGAAAACACAAAGAAAAACAAGAAAGAAAAAAGTACGTCTTTCGTTCAACGAAGGAATTGTGAATATCCATGCTTCAATAAATAATACGATAGTATCGCTTGCCGATAAAGCGGGAAATGTTCTAGCATGGTCAAGCGGCGGTAAAATTGGATACAAAGGTTCTAAAAAAAGCACTCCTTTTGCAGCACAGCTTGCCGCTGAGGAAGTTGCAAAAACCGCATTGGAAATGGGAATAAAACAGGTTAATGTTATGGTAAACGGCCCCGGTGCAGGTAGAGAAGCGGCTATCAGATCTTTGGATGCCAATAAATTGAAGATTAAAATGATTAAAGATGTTACTCCAATTCCGCATAATGGATGCAGACCAAGAAAAGCAAGAAGGATTTAAAGGAAGTAGATATGGCAAGATATACAGGACCAACTTGTAAATTATGTAGAAGAGAAAACGTAAAATTATATTTAAAAGGTGCAAGATGTTACACCGATCGTTGCGCTATGGAAAGAAAAAATTATATTCCGGGTGAACACGGTTCTTCAAAAGGATTCAGAAAAAGAGTTTCCGATTATGCCGTACATCTTAGAGAAAAACAAAAAGTTAGAAGAATATATGGCGTTTTGGAAAAACAATTTAGAAAATATTTCAAAATTGCCGCACAAAAAAAAGGCGCAACCGGTGAAAACCTTCTTCAAATATTGGAAAGAAGATTGGATAATGTTGTTTATCGTATGGGATTTGCTCCGTCAAGAAACTCTGCAAGACAATTAATCAGACACGGTCATATAATCGTGAATGGAAGAAAAGTAAATATTCCGTCTTTTATTGTAAGAGTTTCCGACGAAATCGAAGTGAAAGAAAAAAGCAGAACTATGCCTTTGGTTCAAAATTCTTTGGAAGCATCAAGCGATGTAACCAATTTTACATGGTTTGAAGTGGACAAAGATAATTTCAAAGGTAAAATTGTAGAAATTCCTTCAAGAGAACAAATTCCAATGGATATTGATGAAAGATTGATAGTTGAGTTCTATTCCAAATAGTATTAATTAGGAGAATTTATGAAATTTCTCGAACCGATACAAATGCCGGAAAAAGTTGAATTTGATGAAAGTACCTATTCGTCAACTTTCGGTAGATGTGAAATAGGTCCTTTGGAGCCGGGTTTCGCCACTACAATAGGCAATACCCTAAGAAGAGTTTTGTTATCTTCCATTCAAGGGACAGCAGTAAAATATGTAAAAATTGAAGGATTAAATCACGAATTTCTTCCCATTCCGGGCTCCGATTCCGATTATGTGGATTTGATTTTGAGAATTAAACAGCTTGTTCTTAAATCCGATTCCATAGAAGATGAAGTGCTTGTATTGGAACATAAAGGCAAAGGAATCATTACCGCCGCATCAATTCAAGAAACACCCGGCGTAAAAATTATCAACAAAGATTTATTCCTTTTGGAATTGACCGAAGATGTCGATTTTAGAATGGAATTGGGCGTGGGCAACGGAAGAGGATATGTTCCTGCTGAAAAACAAAATATTGAAGATAAAGCTATTGGAAATATCCCGATAGATTCTATCTATTCACCGATAGTAAAAGTGAATTTCGAAGCCAAAAACCAACGTGTAGGCGATAGAACCGATTATGATAAATTGGTTATGGAAATTCATACAAACGGAAGTATAGAACCGAAAGATGCATTGTCCATTGCTTCAAAAATATTAAGAGATTTGTTTGATAAACTAATCACCTTTGAAGAAGAACCACAGTATATTGAAAAAGTGGAAATGGATCCGGAATTGGAAAGAATGGAAAAAATACTTAATATGAATGTTAATGAATTGGAGCTTTCCGTTCGATGCAGTAATTGTTTGGCGGCTGCAAAAATTGAAAAAATACATGAATTGGTTGATAAAACCGAAAATGAAATGTTAAAATATAGAAATTTCGGTAAAAAATCCCTTGAAGAAGTAACATCCCTTCTTGAAAAATACGATTTGAGTTTGGGTATGGATACCAAAGAAATTTTCAAAAAAATAGAAGAAGCCAAGAAAAAAGTAACAACCAAATAATATGAGGTGTGAATAATGAGACATAAAGTAAGAGGAAGAAAATTAGGTAGAGAAAGAGATTATAGAAGACTTTTGCTTAAAAACCTTGCAAAATCACTCGTGTTACACGGAAGAATAAACACTACGTTAGCAAAAGCCAAAGAATTAAGAGGTATTGCGGAACGATTGGTAACCTATGGCAAAAACGGAACTGTTCATCATAGAAGATTGGCATACAGATACCTTAATGACAGAACATTGGTAAAGAAACTTTTTGACGAAATTGCACCGAGATTCAAAGGTATCAACGGCGGATATACAAGAGTAATTAAAAACGGACACAGACTCGGCGATAACGCACCAATGGCTATCATAGAATATGTGGAAGGCAATCCGGTTAGCAAACAGGATACCATTACCACAAAAGATCTCACAAAAGAATAATTTGATAAAATATTGTGATCTGAGATGATTTAAAGCAGTTGGATTTATCCGACTGCTTTTTTTTTAGGAGTTTTTATGAAAGAGAATGTAATAGTTGTGCTTGGAGGCGGTTCTGCAAGAGGTTTGGCACATATCGGTGTGTTGGAAACAATAGAAAAAAATTATAATATTAGGGCAATTATCGGCACGAGTATGGGAGCCATTATAGGCGGTTTGTATGCCAGTGGATTATCACCCCGACGTATTCTGCAAATAGCCGAAAGTATTAAGGTAAAAGAATATTTAAGTTTTTTTAAACTGAATTTTACAGGCGGTTTTGTAAACAGTGCCAAAATGCTTGAATTTTTTGATGAAAAAGTGGGCGGATTGAAGATTGAACAATTGCCAATAAAATATGCTTCGGTAGCCTTTGATATAAAACAAAAGCAAACGGTTTTGATAAATAGAGGTTATCTGGCTTCGGCAATGCTGGCAAGTTGTTCCTTGCCACTTATTTTTCATCCCTACAAATATAAAGATTATCTTTTCTGTGACGGCGGTGTGGAATATCCCTTACCGGTTGATTTTGCTCATGTATTCGATAAAAATCTTAAAATTATCGCTGTAAATGTGCTTCCTCCCATATCACATGAACCTTCTTTCGTTAATTTTGAAACTAATAATTATGAAGCATGCAAAAGAAATAATTTGGTACTCTCTTTACAAGTAACAATTCTGAACCAAGCTTTTTTAGCTACAAGATCCTTGTTGGAACACAAGCCCGATTATTATATCTCGGCTTATACAAGTAAGTTGACAAGTTGGGATTTTATCCGCGCAAAAGAGTTTTATAAAATAGGTATAAAAAGTGCAAAACATCATATTGAAATAGATAAAAGCGATTCGCCATTGGATGAATTGTATGATAAATTAAGCGAATTAAAAGACAGAATTAAGAAACTGAAAATGTTCTGATTCATAATAAAAGTTTATAAAAGTCAAAAGTTAATACCATAAGATTTTGACAAAAATCACATAAAATATTTTTTGGCAAAAAAAATCGGGAATTACTATGAAAATCTTTACGGATAAAAATTTTGAAGAAAAAATCAAAAACGGTATTGTGGTAGTGGATTTTTGGGCTTCGTGGTGTGAACCTTGCAGAATGACAACGTCTCTTTTGGAATCCTTATCAAAAGAGTTTCCAAAGGTAGTTTTTGCCAAGTGTAATATCGATAGAAACAAAACCACATCGCAGAAATACAAGATATTTAATATTCCTACGGTGATAATATTCAAAGAAGGCAAAGTAGAAGCCGTTATTGTGGGATTAACACCGAAGTCACTGTATAGAAGTAAGTTAAAAGAATTGTTAAAATGATTTTGGTTAGTGCGTGTTTATTGGGGATAAACTGCCGTTATGACGGTGGTAATAATTTGAACGAAAAAGTTTTGAAATTATTTTTGGAAGGTAAAGCCATTCCGGTATGTCCGGAGCAGTTGGGTGGTTTATCCACTCCCAGAGTGCCTGCGGAAATAATTGGTGATAAAGTTTTGGATAAAAACGGAAAAGATGTAACGGCAAATTTTGAAAAAGGCGCTTTGGAAACATTGAGAATCGCACGGTTATTAAAATGTGAGGTCGCTATTTTAAAAGAAAATTCACCTTCTTGTGGTGTGCATTATGTTTATGACGGTACATTTTCAAACAAAAAGATAGAGGGAATGGGAAAAACTTGCGAGTTGTTAATTAAAAACGGGATAAAAGTTTATAGTGAAAATGAAATAAAAAAAACCACCTAAAGGTGGTTAAATTATTAATGTTTTTTCTTTTTATGACGATTTTTACGAAGTCGTTTTTTTCTTTTGTGTGTGGCTATTTTATGTCTTTTTCTCTTTTTTCCGCTTGGCATTAATCCTCCGATTTCATTAGATCAATATTTGCTTCATTGATCTCTTTTTTAAGCTCTTTAGAAAATTTAAATGTGGGAACGATTCGAGCAGGAATTTCCACTTTTTCGTCTGTTTTCGGGTTTCTTCCAATTCTTGGTTTTCTTTCTTTTAATTTAAATGTTCCAAATCCTCTGATTTCAATATGTTTTCCGTCTTTCAAAGAATCTTTTATAGCTTCAAGAAAAGCATCAACTGCTATTGATACATCTTTTCTTATAATTCCGGTATCTGTGGAAACGATTCTTACTAAATCAGCTTTTGTCATAATAAAGTCTCCTTTTATTTATTAATGATGTGGAGCTTGTTTAAATTTGCCGTTTTATCTGTCAAGCTATTTTTGTGTAACTCGCCAAGTAAGATAAAGTTATATATTTTTATGAATTAACCGACAAAAATCTTTTGACATATCGTAAATAATAAATTAATCGTCGAATTGATAGTTTTAAAAAATCAGGAGGTGGATTAAAATGAAAAAGATCGTTTTGGCCTTTATAATGCTCTTGTTCGTAATATCTCTTTTCGGACAGATTTTCCATTCGGTTTATATTGAGGTTATTAAAGAAAACTATGAACATCCCCAAAATGTAATATTTTACTCTTGGATTCAAGGAAGAGAAAATGAGATAGTTACTACTGAAAACCAATACTGTACCTACTTTAACTCGGGTGCTTATAGTGGTGTGTTATCTATTCAATGTGCCGAATTTGCATCTAATTGGAATGTGGGAGATACGTTAATGGTGGAAATTATAGGAGAAAATTCGCTAAAAGGTAACGGTTATTTTGTCTTGAATGAAAATAATTCTCAGTTTTTCGGAGATTTGTTTGAAACATGGTCGGAAGGAGAGGGAATTACCTTGCATGCAACAGGAGCCACAATACCAGACATTGATTTTTCTGCCGACCAAGTAAGCGGAGAAGCACCGCTTACAGTTAATTTTACACCTATCACTCAAAGTAATATTAGCGAATACAGATGGGACTTTATGCACGATACAATAACGGATTCAAATGCGGAAAACCCTTCTTTTACATACGAATTACCAGGTATTTATTCAGTATTTCTCTTTGTTAAAAGCGGTGAAATGTTTAATTATGTTTGTAAAAATATGTATATTATAGTAAATTCTTCAAACATCAATCCGAATAATATCCTGTCATCTTCAAAAGATTTCATTGGAACTTATCCGAATCCATTTAATCCTTCTACAAAAATTAATTATTCCTTGTCCGAATCCGGAAATATTACCATAGATGTTTTTAATTTGAAGGGAGAATTTGTTACTTGCTTGGTAAACGAATATAAACAAAACGGAAACTATTCATTAGTGTGGAACGGAAGAGATTATAACGGCAAAGAAATACCGAGTGGTACTTACATTATCAAATTAAATAATAACGGTAAAACAACTGTAACCAAGTGCGTTTTGCTTAAATAGACAATTTGAACACCTTCCAAATAGGAAGGTGTTTTTTATATATTTAAAAATAAAATTTGACAAAAAGCCCATATGAAATAAATTATGTTAGTGAATATTAACTAATAGGAGGCTCGACGTGACGGACAGACAAAAACAAATTGTGGAAATGGCTATAAAATTAACCGCAGAACACGGTATTCAAAGCGTTACGATAAAAAACCTTGCAAAAGAAATTGGTGTGTCGGAGCCTGCTTTGTATAGACACTTCAAAAGTAAATTCGATATTCTGAATGCGGTAATAGATTACTTTATTATGATGATAAAACCCACTACAAAAGAACTTGATAAAATGGAAAATTCAATAGAAGCTATAAGAATACTTTTTAATAATCATCTGAAAATATTTGAAAAAAATAATAATCTGGCCAGAATAATTTTTTCCGAATCCAATTTTAAAAATGATGATAGGTTGCTAAGGAAAATAAAAAATCTTATGGAAACTTCCATGGAAAGGATTTTGACCGTTATAAAAAAAGGACAACAAAACGGACAGATTAGAAAAGATATTCAACCGGTATCGATTTTTCGAATGATAATAGGTTCGCTTCGTTTATTGGTTACTCAATGGAGTATTTCCAAAATGGAGTTTGACCTGTTAAGGGAAGGGCAAATGCTTTGTGAAGATATTTTAAAGGTAATAAGAAATTAAAAAAAAAGGCAAAAAAGTTAGTTTATATTAATTAACAAAGGAGAAAAAATGGTAAAACTGATTAACAAAATTCTTAAACATCCGGTGTGGATTTTGATACTTATCCTCATTATTTCCGTGGTTTTTTTTAGAATAATGAAAAAAAACAGTCGCATGGAAACCGATTTGGATAAATATATGCCGCAAAATCATCCCGCTTTTATATTTAGTAATCAGGCGGAAGAATGGTTTAATATCAAAGATGGCATTATCATAGCTATTGAAAATAAAAACGGCATCTACAATTACGGGACATTGAAGAAAATAAAGGATATTACAAAAAAACTTCAGAAAATGAAAGAAATCGAAAAAGATGATGTAACTTCTCTTTATACCGCAGACAATATTATCGGAACCGAAGATGGAATGGATGTAAAAGCTTTTTATAAAAGAGTTCCCAAATCGGAAGAAAAACTCAAAAAAATTAGGGATTTGGTTCGAAATAATGAAATGATAATGGGGCGTTTGGTATCCGACGACGAGACGGTTTCAGTGATAGTAGCCGAAATAGGAGATAGTGTTTTCACACAGGATTTTTATCACAGAATACTTAATTTGGCAAAAAGCTTTGAAGGTCCCGAAAAAATTTATGTAGCGGGAAGACCGATTATAGAGGGAACAATGGCATATTTGGGACCGAAAGATATGAAAAGGATGGTTCCGATAGTTGTTTTGGTCATTTTGATAGTTTTGTATATGGTGTTACGAAGTTTTAAAGCTACATTTTTTACAATGCTGGTGGTAATATTCAGTACTATTTGGGCATTCGGATTAATGGCGTTATTTAAAATTCCCGTGTATGCCGTTTCCACAATGATACCGGTAATGTTAATTGCTATCGGAGTGGCGGACGGAATTCATATTTATAATCATTTGCATCTATATATGCTTGAACATCCAAACAGTTCCAAAGCAGATGCGGTAAAAGATGTGGTAAAGGGTATGTGGAAACCCGTAATGATGACATCGGTAACTACGGCGGTGGGATTTATATCGCTTTTAACATCTCAGGTATATCCTATAAAGTATTTCGGATTATTTACTGCTTTCGGTGTGATGGTGGCAATGCTATTTTCTCTATTGCTTATACCGGCTTCAATATTGGCATTCGGTTTACCGCGGTGGAAAAAGACTAAGATAAAAAAAGAAGATGATTTGGAATCCGACAAATTGAGCAAGATGTTTTCGCATAAGATTTTGCAATATAAAGGGCTTATTATAGCGGTTACGATTGTGGTGATTTTAATATCATTGTATGGAATTAGCAAGGTGTGGATAAATTCAAGTTTTTTGGATAAATTCGAAAAAGACAGTGATATAGTTAAAACGGACAAATTTATAAATGATCATTTCGGTGGTACTTCAACATTGAATGTGATATTGATTTCGGACAAAAAGAATGCTTTTAAAAATCCGGAAATATTAAAATTATTGGATAAAATGCAAGAAGATACCGAGAGCGAATTGGAAGTAGTGGGAAATTCATTTTCTTTGGCGGATTATTTAAAAAGAATGAACAAGGTAATGCATGCCGACAAGGAAGAATTTAATAAAATACCTTCTTCGAGTGATTTGATTGCTCAATATCTTTTATTGTATGAAATGTCCGGTGATCCCGATAATCTTTGGAAGGTGGTTGATTATAATTATCAGAAAGCAAATGTGGTTTTTCAATTAAAAAAGGATGATTCGAAATCGATTAATTCCGCTATAAAGGTAATTGAAAAGTATAAAGAACCTTTTGAAAAATTAGGGGTTAAAATCAAATATGCCGGTTCCGGTTACAAAGCTTTGGTTTTCACCGATTTGATATTAAAAGGTCAAATAATGAGTTTGGTAATGTCTTTGATATTAATTTTGATACTTTTATCATTGATGTTCAAAAGTATTTCCGTGGGTTTTATCGGTTCCGTTCCAATCATTATCACCGCTTTGATTGGTTTTGGCGTTATGGGATTATTTAACATACCTTTAAGTACTACCACCGCCTTACTATCCAGTATTGCAGTGGGAATAGGAATTGATTATGCGGTTCACTTTATAGAAAGATACAAAATTTATGCAAAAGAAACAAATGATAAAATGCTTTCGGCGGAACTTACAATGCATCATTCGGGAAGAGCCATAATTTTTAATGCTTTTGTAGTAATAGCGGGATTTATGGTTTTGATATTTTCGGTATTTCCACCTAATAGAGCTTTGGGAATGTTAGTATCATTAAATATGTTCACCAGTTTCTTGGGAACGGTTACCATTATGTATCTGATTTTATACAAAAGTAATATATTTTTTAAAAAATCAAAAAGGAGTTAATTATGAAAAAGATTTTTTTAACGGTGGTATTAGTCATTACGGCTATGGTGTTGTTTTCTCAAACAAAGTTAACCGGTTTGAAGGTGATTGAAAATGTTTATAATAGGAAAGCGCCCAAAGATCAAACCGCAAATTTAACAATGACACTGATAAACAAAAGAGGCGAAACTAGAATAAGAAAAATTAAACAATTTTCAAGAGATTTCGGAAAAGTGGAAAAGAAGATAATGTTTTTCATTTCACCGGCGGATGTAAAAAATACTTCATTTATGAATTGGAGCTATGACGATGATAACAAAGATGATGATCAGTGGATTTATCTTCCCGCATTAAAGAAGATAAAAAGAATTTCCAGCGACAGTAAAAGCGATTATTTTATGGGCTCGGATTTTACATATGATGATCTTGGCGATAGAAAACCCAATGAGGATGTTCATAAATTATTAAGAGAAGAAAAATATAAAGGTGAAGATTGTTATGTAGTGGAAAGTGTTCCCAAAGATGAAGATTATATGTATTCCAAAACGATAACGTGGGTAATCAAAGACAAATGGATAGGATTAAAAAAAGAATTTTATGATGAAGACGGTGAGTTAATGAAAATTTTGAATGTAAATAATTACAAAAAGATAAAAGATTATTGGATAATAGATTCCACGGAAATGCATAATATTCAAAAAGATCACAAAACTTTGATGAAATTGGATAACATCAAAGTGGATACATCCATACCTGCATCCAAATTTACCGAAAGAATGATGAAAAGGGGTTTATGATGAAAAAAGTATTGATTTTGATAATGGTATTGATTTCGATTTCGTTGTTTGCCGAGATTGATTTTTCGGGATTTGTTCGAAATTATACGGGTGCTTTGTTAAAGGATGAGCATAATTTTAGTATTGTGCAAAATACACTTGATTTGAATATCGAGAAAAAAGCCGATAAAATAGCTTTTCATGTAAATCCATATATTTATCAAAATTATGATGAAAATCTTACTTTGGGGTTAAGAGAAGCCTATATGGATTTATATTTTGACAAAATGGATATCAGAATAGGGAAACAACAAATTATTTGGGGGAAAGCCGACGGAGTATTTATCACGGATATTGTATCACCAAAGGATATGAGCGAGTTTCTGCTTCCGGATTTTGACGAAATTCGATTGGGTATCACATCTTTGAAAGCCGATTATTACATAGGTGATAATACTCTTGAATTTGTATGGGTTCCTGTATTTACCCCCACCAAATTACCGGATCAAAGTTCCATTTGGTATCATCAACCGAAATTTCCTATTCAACCTACCATAGATAGATCCAAGGAAGAAGTGGATAAAACGTTTGATAACAGTGAGGTATTTGCCAAATTTTCAGCTATGACATCGGCTATTGATTTTGAACTTATGGGCGCATATATGTGGGATGACGATCCTACGATGCATTTGAATGCTACTTATGAGCATGAAGTATATCAGATTACCGAATTAACCGTAATTCCCAAACATCATAGATTATCACTTGCGGGTGGTAGTTTTAGCACTACGATAGGAGCTTTTGTCTTTAGAGGAGAAGGTGCATATTATTTTGATAAATATTTTTCCACGGATAATATGATGCATAATGAGGGTTTAGCCAAAAAGGATTATATACATTATCTTTTTGGTGTTGATACCAGCTTGTACGATATAAAATTAAGTTCTCAATTTATTCAGAGAGCAATTTTGGATTATGATGATACCATAAAAGATGACGAATTTGATAACACGATAACGTTTCTCGCTTCAAAAACTTTTTTTAGAGAGACTTTGAAATTTGAATTTTTCACATATTACGGTTTGAATGATAACGACGCTCTTTTGCGTCCGAAAGTTTCCTATGATTTTGCAGACGGATTTAATATAATGTTCGGAAGTAATATCTTTGTAGGAGACGAGGGGAAATTCGGTCAATATGATGATAATGATATGATTTATACAAAGATAAAATACAGTTTTTAATATATTGCAATTCATTCGAATTAAGGCGGGATATTTTTCCCGCCTTTTTTTATTTAACGTATAAATTCGATTGTTTGAAATGAAATTCGAGAATACACTCATTAGGGTTTAAATAAGATTATTCAATAATTTTTTTGCTCTCATCGATATTAACAAATTATTCTTTTTACAAATTGTATTTGACAGGAAAAAA
>CAZUGB010000196.1:0-2777 GCA_964619925.1 uncultured Candidatus Cloacimonadota bacterium | reverse complement strand
GTTTCCGTTATCGAGCTATCACCGATATCGGGATTAGCATCATCTTTTGAAAAGCCCGAGAAGTATAAAGCATCGGGTACCAAAGCCTAACCCACAAACCAACTGTTACCTGTTCCGGACAATTGAATACCGAAATCGGTTCCGTTACGCGCCATTACCACAGCCATACTGCTACCGGGAATGTTTCTTGCGGCATCCAAAGTAACTTTGCTAGCCGGCATTGATAAATTTAAAAAGAAGTGGTCATTTCCATTGATAAAACCCAAAACTTTGGCAATGGTTTCCGCATCTTCTCCCGTTTTCACTATCGAGGGTGCAATTGTACGGTAAAACAGAGATGTTCCCGCTCTATTTCGATTGTGTAATTCATCTCCCATATGCAAAGCTTGTGCTACCATATTTTTTAAATCTATTTTCCCGTTTATTTCTATCGCTTTTTTCAATACCGGATACAAAACTTTTTCCATCCATTTCAATTTTTCTATCACTTCCGGTTGATAAGCTCCGTATCTAAGCACCTTTCCAAGACCTTCATTCATTGTGCAATATGCAAAATTACCGTACTCTTCGTTTTTCAATATAAAAACAGGCATAGAAGGCGAAACCACACCGGCCATAGGACCCACCGAATTATGTTCATGACACGGCGAATATTCAATTTCTCCGGATGATGCCAATTTTACCGCTTCTTCTTCATTTTTTGCTTTACCTTCATAAATTAAAGCTCCGATTACAGCTCCCTTTAACGGACCGCTCATTCTATCCCAAGCGATTGGTGGTCCTGCATGCAAAAGCATATTGTCTTTCATTTGAGGTATAACATCTCTTGCTATTCCCATTCCCACCAAAGTCGGTTTGCCGTTCAAAACAATTTCCAATGCTTTTTTATTCGCTTCCTCTATCAAATCAGTATTTTTTTCGATAATTTTTATTATATCTTCGTCAAATTCAACAGGTGGTTTCCAATCGACCTGTGTAACTTTTTGACCCTGTTCCTCCAAATCTTCTTTAAAGGATTTCAAACCCACATTTATTATGTTTAAGTCATTTTCAAATAATTTTTTTATACTCATTTTTCCTCCGATTTCATTTTTTTTATAATTTTTGCGGATAATAACGCCGCCGCCGCATTGGAGGGCATCAGAACCACACCCGCGTTTTGCAATTCCCCAATTATTTTTTCTTTATTTTGCGGATCATTTTCGGTGCCTGTAACGGAACAAACAAACTTAATATCAGGATGTTCCAAAGTTACTTTCTTGATTGTAGGCAATAATTCTTTCAATGGTTCTTTGTTCGCTCCGAAACCTATTACCAAGTCTAATAAAATAACCGCTGTTTCTTTGTCTTGCGCTTCTAATAAAATTCTCTTGTTTCTCAGTTCAAAATCAATCATAGGGTGCAATCTTCCCACGGTAAATTCATCTTCTCCCAAGTCTATCAAGGTATGTTCGGTGCTTTTCCAAAGATTATCCAATGGCAGATTATTTTTTAAAGGTCTGTTGGTATAAATCTTATCGATATAATCATTTATCACGATTTGAGCTTCGTCGCATAAAGTACCTCCGCTAAATAAGCCGCGAATAAATTTCCTTTTACTACCGATTTCTTTTGCCAATTTTTCCGATAAAACATCCAATTCTTCATAATCTTCATAAAAAGCGTTTTTTATTAATTCATACGGTTTGTTGCCGATAATTGAAATTGCCTTTAAAGAAGCTTCTTCGAGAGTGGAAGCTATCTCACCTTTAAAATCGGGTAATTCGTTTGAACTTATTCCTAAAAATACAGCCACAATTTTTTTATCAATATTTTTCAATTCGTTATTTATTTTTGATAAAACACTCTTATGAGGAGGTTTTGAGATAAGAACAATCAATTTGGTATTTTCATCATCTGACAAAGCTTTTAAGGATGCCAAAAACATCATCCCCCCCACTTCCTTTTTCAAATCTCTTCCGCCTGTTCCGATTGCTTGCGAAATACCAAATCCCGCATCAGAAATTATGGTACTTACTTCCTGTAAACCCGTTCCCGAAGCCGATATAATGGCAATATTACCCTTATTTACCGCGTTGGCAAATGCCAAAGGAACACCGTTTATTATTGAAGTACCACAATCGGGACCCATCATTAATAAATCATTTTGAACGGCATATTTTTTTAGCTTTATTTCTGTTTCCAAAGATACATTATCGGAAAATAACATAACATTTAAACCGTTTTTCAAAGCATCCATTGCCACATCACCCGCATATCTGCCTGCTATTGAAATAAGCGCCAAATTTGCGGAAGGTTCCATTTTTAAGGCTCCTTCCAAACTTTTCGGTTCAAAATTCGCCGTATCCGAACTTTTTTTTCTTATATCCCTTAATAACTTTTCCACCTTGGGAAAAATCTCATCCAATTTCTTTTCGTCGGTATGCTTTAATACAATTATCAAATCGGTATCGGTGCATGCATCAAATTTATCGGTATATAAATCGGAAAGTTTTAATATCTCTTTGTTTTCCTTTGTACCCATTACCACGGCGGCATCTTTTATATCGAACTCTTCGGATATTTTTTTTCCGACAATCATCAAACTCACCGAATCGTAATATTCGCCCTTTTTGATTAAACTTTTTATCATTATATCTCCTTATCTTAAATTTTTTTGAATTGTAAGAATAAAACCCGTTAGCAAATCCGCTCCGGATGTGTGTCCGTGTTCCAATAATTTTTTCGGCTCGGTAGTTTTATTATCTTTGCTTAAAGATACTATAAATTCTTTAAAA
>CAZUGB010000195.1:0-9403 GCA_964619925.1 uncultured Candidatus Cloacimonadota bacterium | reverse complement strand
TCATTAAGAGTTAGTTTGCTTTTGTAATACAGATCCGAAATGGATTTTTCACCAATGTAAGTGTCGAGTATTTTTTGTAGTCTTTGTCTATTATCCTGCGAATCAATATTATTCGCAATAAGATCTTTTAAATGTTTTGCTATTGCTATGATAAATAAGGAAAGCGTGGTAATTCTTTGTTGTCCGTCCACAATAATAAAAGTTTTTTTGTCTCTGGTATTTTGCAGAACAATAGCCCCCATATAATGCTGTTCTTCTTTATCTTCGAAAATATCGGTTAAATCTTGCCATAAATCTTCCCAATTTTCCTCATTCCAAGAAAAATCTCTTTGAAATTCGGGAATCATGTATCTTTTGCCGTTTCCAATTAATTCTTGAAAAGTAGCGGTTTTTGTATCGAAAATATTTTTCATTTTATTTTCCTTTAAGATTTTATCTTAATTCACAATATCATGATTATTATTTATGAGATTAAATGATTTTTTTATCGGACGAACTTTATTTTTTTACAAAGCATTTCAACTGATTTTATTTGTCAATACTAAAAAACCCGAATAATTTTTACAATTTAACATCATGTGAGTATAAAATTTTAATACCGTGAAAAAAATTGACTGATAATCGGTTAAAATTTGTTTGACAAAAAATAATACAAATCGATTTTCAATAATGATGTAAAAACCTAATAATAAAAGATTTTTAGTTGAAAAGCGATTAACGAGGAAAAAAAATGAAGATAAAAAACATAGCGATAATTGCACATGTGGATCACGGAAAAACAACACTTTTGGACGGAGCATTAAAACAAAGCGGAGTATTCAGAGCAAATCAAAAGGTTAACGAACGAGTAATGGATTCCAATGATTTGGAAAGAGAAAGAGGTATTACGATATTTTCAAAAAACGCTTCATTACATTATAAGGATTACAAAATAAATATTGTGGATACGCCCGGACATGCCGATTTTGGCGGAGAAGTTCAAAGAATATTAAAAATGGTAGATTCCGTTCTGCTTTTGGTTGATTCTTTCGAAGGTCCTATGCCGCAAACAAAATATGTTCTTAAAAAATCTTTGGAAATAGGATTAAAACCGATAGTGGTAATAAATAAGATAGATCGTCCGAATGCAAGACCGAAAGATGTTTTGGAAATGATATTCGATTTGTTTATAGAATTAAATGCAAACGATGAGCAATTGGATTTCCCGTACATATTTGCATCGGGAAAAGACGGTATAGCCAAGTATGATGCCGATGACGAAAATGATAATCTTATACCCCTTTTTGAAACGATAATAAAACATACCCCGGATGCCGTGGGAAATGAAAACAAACCTTTGCAAATATTAATTTCTGCAATCGAATACAATGACTTTTTAGGAAAAATAGGAACGGGTAAAATATACAACGGTGTGATAAAACAAGGTGACGAGGTAGTTTTATTAAAGAAAAACGGCGAAAGATTATTGTATAGAATAAGCAAATTATTTCAGTACGAAGGACTAAAAAAAGTTGAAGTAAAAACAGCCTATGCGGGAGATATAGTTTCGGTAGCCGGTATGGAAAAAGTGGATGTGGGAGAAACCGTGGCGGATAGAGAAAATCCCGAACCGCTTCCTTTGATAGAAATTGATGCCCCTACCATTTCAATGAATTTTAGAGTAAATGATTCTCCCTTTGCAGGCAAAGAAGGAAAATATGTTACTTCCCGACAAATCTGGAATCGTCTGAAAAAAGAATTGCAAACAAACGTAAGTATCGAAGTGGAGAAAAATGAAAATTCGGATGAATTTATCGTGAAGGGAAGAGGTGAATTGCAATTATCGATTTTGATAGAAAATATGCGAAGAGAAGGATATGAATTTCAGGTATCCAAACCGAAAGTGATTTATCGGGAATTAAAGGGAAAGAAAACGGAACCTATGGAATTGGCAACAATAGATGTAGCCGATGAATATGTGGGTGTTGTAATCGAATTAATGGGAAAAAGAAAAGGTGAAATGCTCGATATGATTCAAGGTAATGACGGATATACAAGATTGGAGTTCAAAGTTCCGGCAAGAGGATTAATTGGTTTTAGAAATCAATTCTTAACGGAAACCAGAGGAACCGGTATCTTAAATCATAGCTTCTATGAATATGAATATTACAAAGGTGATTTAACTCATAAAAAGCGGGGTGTGCTTATCTCTATGGAAACAGGTGTTTCCACGGCTTATGCAATTGCCGGTTTTCAGCCGAGAGGTACATTCTTTATAGATGCCAATACTAATGTTTACAAAGGTATGATAATAGGCGAACACAATAAAAACATGGATTTGGTTATAAATGTTTGTAAGGGTAAAAAATTAACTAACGTCCGAGCCGCCGGTTCCGACGATGCAATAAAACTTACACCGTACCGAAAGTTTTCACTGGAACAAGCTCTCGAATATATCGAGGATGACGAGCTACTGGAAATTACCCCTCAATCCATGAGAATGAGAAAGAAAATTTTGGATGAATTGAAAAGAAAAAGAGCAAATAATAAAATGTCCGAATGAGTTTTGAAATGGATAATATTAATTTGCGGTATATACCATTTTCTATCAAAAAATTGAAAAACCTTTTTATTTGACACGAAACCGCCGATTTTATTTTTAAAATCTTTTAAAGAGGAAAATATGTCATATTTGGTTTTAGCAAGAAAATACAGACCGCAAACATTTGAAGAAGTATATTCGCAGGATCATATTACGCGAATATTAAAAAATTCTATTTTGCAAGATAGAATCGGACAGGCGTATTTATTCACCGGTACAAGAGGTGTGGGAAAAACATCCATGGCAAGAATTTTTGCCAAAAGTTTAAATTGTCTTTCGGAAGATAAACCCACTGTAAAGCCATGCAACAAATGTTCAAATTGTATAGATATTACAAATGCCGCTTCGCCGGACGTTGTGGAAATAGACGGAGCATCGAATACCGGTGTTGACGATATCAGGGAATTGCAAAAGGAATTGATGTATGCACCCACAAATTCAAGATACAAAATTTTTATCATAGATGAAGTGCATATGCTTTCAAAAAGTGCTTTTAATGCGTTATTAAAAACTTTGGAAGAACCGCCCAGAAACGTTATTTTCATCTTTGCAACCACAGAACCGCAAAAAATATTACCCACTATTATATCTCGATGTCAACGCTTTGATTTTAAAAGAATTCCTATTCCGGATATTAAAAAAAGATTGTCCGAAATTGCAGAACTTGAAAATATCAAAATTGATGAAGATGCTCTTTTTGTAATTGCCAAAAAAGCCGACGGTAGTATGAGAGATGCCTTGTCGCTTATGGATCAGGTTTTGGCTTTTAAATCGAATGACATTAAATTGGATGATGTTTTGCAAATATTCAGCATTGTTCATTTTGAGGTTTATAATCAAATTTTAAAAAATATTTTAGATAAAAAACCAGCCGAAATTGTGGCTTTGATACAAGAACTTATATACACGGGTACGGATATTAACGAATTTTTGAACGGCTTTTTGTCGTTTTTAAGAGATTTGCTTTTGATAAAAATAAATGTGAAACCCCAAGAGGTAATGCCGGCAAATTTCGATACTATGAAAAAATTAGCCGATAGAATCCCCGAAAACAAAATAATGTATCTTATAAATATGGTTATAAAAACAAAAACCGATATTAAAATTTCCGATAATCCAGTTTTGATGTTGGAAGTAAATTTTATAAAATTCACAAAACTTACCGAGTTAAGATCGCTGGATAAAATAATCGATTCGTTTGATAAAGTTTTGTCCAAACATTATATAAACGGTGACGTAAGCGGTAAAATTATAAAAAAACAACCTCAAAAAGAGATTAATATAAATTATCAAAAAGAGCCGGAACAAGAAATTCCCAAACCGACTATAAAACTTACAAAAGATACATTTTTGCAAAATTTGTCGGCTTTTAAGAAAAAAATGTCTTCCGCTTTGCAAGCCGCTTTTAATGATACCGTTTTAAAAGATATAAAAAATAATGTTATCTATCTTGAAGTTCATTCGGAATACAGATTAAAAATTTTGGAGAAAGATAAATCAAATCTGGAAAAAACATTTTCAAATTTTTTCGGTAGCGAGATAAAAATTAAATTTAGTTTATTGGAAAAAAAAAAGAATATAGATAGTTACCGAGAAAAACCCACTTTGGAAATGATTGAAAAAGAAGATCCGAAACTGGCGGAATTTATAAGAATTATCGGCGGTGAAATAGAGGACTAAAATTTGGTTGTTTTAAGCCTTTTATACGCTTTATTAATTGCATTCTTTACTATTGGATTATTAAAAAAAAATAAATCCGCAAATAACGAGAAAAATAATATTTCCGTAATAGTTGCCGCTAGAAACGAAGAAAAAAATATTATAAATTTATTAAAATCATTCGAAAAACAAACATACAAAAACTTTGAACTTATTATAATTGATGACAGATCAACCGATAAAACATATAAATTAGTTGAGAAATATATTCCAAACGCATTGTATCCCATAAAGTTATATAAAATAACTCAAACAGATGAACAAAGCGGCAAAAAAAGGGCTGTTTCATTTGGGATAGGCAAATCTTCTTATGATATTCTTGCTTTTACCGATGCCGATTGCATGGTATCCGAAAATTGGTTGGAAGAAATTAATAAAGCTTTCGATTCGCAAACCGATTTTATTTGCGGATATTCCGAACTGATTTATCAAAATAAATTTATGACCTACATTAAAAATATAGAACGCTCGGGTTATATGGCTTCCGTAGCCGGAGCTTACGCTTTTAATATCGATTTAAGCGCGGCGGCTTCCAATATGGCTTATAGAAAACGTCTTTTTTATTATGTGAAAGGATTTGAAAATATAGACAATGTCAAATCGGGAGATGACGACCTATTACTTCATAAAATGAAAAAAAAGATAAGAAAACTAAAATTTTTATTAAATCCCAAATCCGTTGTTATCTCATTTGTTGATAAAAGTTTATCTCAACAATACGAAACAGAAAAACGCAGAGCTTCAAAGTGGAAATTATACCCTTGGAATATCAAATTGCTATCTTTATTCATCTTTATCTATTATATTGTGTTTCTTATCGGTTCGGTTTATCTTTTGATAACAGGCGATTTTGAAAAATTTCTTTTTTTGGTGCTTATTAAAATAATTCCGGAGTTTTTATTGATACTTATTTTTTTGATTAAAATCGGCAGGTTGAAATATATCGTTGTTTTCCCTTTGGCGGAATTGATTTATATACCTTATTACATATTTTTCGGATTAAAAGGATTAAAAGGAAAATACACATGGAAAGAATAAAACAAATTTACAAGAAAGAATTGGAAAAATTCGAAGAGCAGAGGAAAAATATAAGAAGATTGTGGAATATATCCGAATCGGTAGGTCTTTTTTTATATAGATTTGTAGAAATATCCATGCCGAAGAAAATATTGGAATTAGGCACGTCAAACGGTTATTCTACTTTTTGGCTTTCAATTTCCGCGGAAAAATACGGTGGAGAAGTTTATTCCGTAGAAGTGGACGAAAAGAGGTTTGCCATGGCAAAAGATAACCTTTCCGAACGAAAAAACATTCATCTTTTTAACAATTTGATAGAAAATGTGATACCGATATTGAACGAGAAATTCGATATGATATTTATTGATGCCAACAAAAGCGATTATTACAAATATTTACAAATGCTTTTGGAATATGATAAACTGGCGGATCCGTCGGTTATTGTGGCGGATAATATTAAAAGTCATCAAAATTCCGTTCAAAAGTATATAGATTTTGTAACAACGGACAAAAGATTTGATACCGAGATAGAAAATATTGGCTCGGGAATGGCTTTAACGGTTTATGAAAAAACAAGTTAGGAGGATAAATGCCACATCCCATAATTATTGGAATAGCAGGAGGAACCGGCTCGGGTAAAAGCACAATTGCCAAAATAATCCGTGAAAACGTAAAAAACAACATTACTATACTTACGCAAGATTCCTATTATCGTTCGTTTGGCCATCTTTCAAAAGAAGAAAGAGAACACATCAATTTTGATCATCCCAATTCTTTTGATACAAAATTATTAATCGAACACATAAAATTATTAAAGAACAAAATCCCTATTAATATGCCTGTTTATGACTTTAAAACTCACTTACGAAAAGAAGAAACCGTATTGAAAAAACCTTCGAAGATTATAATCGTGGAAGGAATATTGATTTTTGAAAATAGAGAACTGCGAAATCTGATGGATATTAAAATTTTTGTGGATACAGATGCGGATATTAGAATTTTGCGTCGTATAGAAAGAGATATGAAAGAAAGAGGCAGAACGTTGCAATCTATAATTGAGCAATACCGTGATACGGTTCGTCCGATGCATTTGGAATTTGTGGAACCGAGCAAAAGATTTGCCGATATTATCATTCCCGAAGGCGGTCATAACAAAATTGCAATAGACTTGATTATTTCCAAAATAAAAAGCATCTTAAAAAAGGATAATTAAATAAAAAGCAGTCTCTTTCAAAATTGACAAAAATATGTTTTTTTGTGGATTGGCATTAACAAAACGAGGTTAAAAGTATGAGATATTTTAGAGATGATATAAAAGAACGAAAACCCATAAAGGTAAATGTTCCTTTTAAAAAAGTGATGATGTGCTTGAATGAAAGCGACCTAAACCCAATGGAGGTTTTGCAAAAGGAAATTTGGGATAAAATCGCCACTTTCCCGATAAATCGATATTTTAATGATGTTACAAACGAATTAAACGATTTACTTAGCGATTATACCGGATTTGATAAGGATTATTTTATCTTTGGAAACGGTGCCGACGAGATGCTTTATTATGTTTTCAATTCGGTTCGAAACGATAATAATTCATATGCCATTTCTCTTTCGCCCTCATATTTTGATTACAAAAGCTATTCGCGTGCCGTAGGTTTGGGAATTAAATTTTTTCATCTGGATAATCACTTTGATTTTGATGCGGATGAATATATGAAAACTGGGGATAATAAAGATTGTAAACTTACCATAATTTGCAATCCAAATAATCCTACGGGAAATTTGTTTGATACAAAAAAAATCGAATACATCATAAAAAATACCCCTCATCTCGTTTTGATTGATGAAACCTACTTTGAATTTTCAAATATTACATTTGCTCATCTGATTGATAAATATGACAATCTCATTATTGTTCGTTCTTTTTCAAAATCCTTTTCGGTAGCAGGATTACGCTTTGGATATATCCTATCAAATCCAAAAAATATTTATGAAATAAAAAAGGTGAAAACATATTTTAATTTGAATTTGCTTACACAGGCTATTATTAGCGTTCTTCTGAAAAATAAGGATATTTTTATAAAGCATAATGAATTTGTGATAAAAGAAAGAAACGATTTATACGAAAAATTAAAATTATTACCTGATTTAAAAGTTTGGAATACCAACACGAATTTTTTGATATTTAATGCCGGCGAAAAAAGTATGGAACTTTTTAATTTTTTGAAAGATAATGATATAGCCGTTAGAAATGTGGGTCAACATCCCATAATGAAAAATAACTTGCGCGTAAGCATCTCATCAAAAGAAGATAACTCATATTTTTACGAAAAAATAAAGGAATTTTACAGGGGGAAAGATGTTAGAACCTAAAAAAATAGATTTTTATTATTTTACGGGAACAGGAAATACATATTTGGTAGTAAACGAGATGAAAAATTACTTTGTTTCAAACGGTTACGAAGTAAATCTATATCAAATGGAAAAAGTGGAACCTCAAAAAATAAAAAATTCAACCGACAGGATAATCGGTTTGGCTTTTCCGGTAGCTTTTCAATCCACGTTTAATTTTATATGGGAATTTTTAAAAAATCTTCCCGAAACGGAATGCAGAACAAAAATTTTTATGGTGGACACATTAAGTGAATACAGCGGCGGAATAGTGGGTCCTTTGAAAAATATTCTAAAAAAGAAAGGTTATAATCCGATAGGAGCAAAGGAAATTAAAATGCCAAGCAACCTTACGAGTAAACCGGACAAAGATACTTATGAAGCAAAAAGACAAAAAGGACTAAAAGCCGCTAAAATGTATGCTCACGATTTAATTTACGAAACATCACGCTGGCATCAGGTTCATTTGCCTAATATTTTGCAGAACATATCTCAAAGCAATAGAATTTTAAGATTCTTTAGAAAAAAATATCCTATGGTTTTGGATGAAGAAAAATGTACAAAATGTGAACTTTGCGTTAAATTGTGTCCGGTGGATAATATAAAAATGGAAGAATATCCCGTGTGGAGTAATAATTGCCAATTTTGTTTAAGATGTTTTTCTTTTTGTCCTACAAATGCAATATCAATAAAAAATTCAAATTTTAAACCCTATAAATCGATAAAAGCGGATGATATTTTGTGAAGATAATCGACATTACTTCGGAATTTGAAAATAATTTTATAAAAATTGAAAAAACTCTTGTCTTTCATTGGACAGCCACAAATACCGCAGAAGAGGCGATAAAGTATCTAAAAAACAGATTAAACGGTAAAGGAACGGTAGGTTATAATTATATTGTGGAAAAAAACGGCGATATTTTTATGTTAGCCGATCCTTGTAACGCTTGGATGCACAATAGTGCCATGGGAACTGATTATGATAAAAATACCATAAGCATTTCACTGGTTAATATCGGTGACGGTAATTTTGAAGAAAATCAGCTTATTGCAACAAAAAATTTAATAGATCATTTGAAAAAAAATTACAAAATAGTTGAAATTACAAATCATCATAAACTTTATCCGAAAAAGATTGATTTTCCCGATGATGTTTGGGAAAAATTTTTAAAGTTCATGAATATTTAAGGCAAAAGAATTGCAAAAGGAGAGAAGATGTTAAAAAAAATTAATCCGATAAAAACAAACGCTTGGAATTTGTTGCAACATCATTTTGAAGAAATAAAAGATATTCGAATAAAAAGTCTGTTTGAAAGCGATAAAAACCGTTTTGATGATTTTTCAATACAATTTGATGATATTTTGGTTGATTTTTCCAAAAACAGAATAACAAAAAAAACGATGGAACTTTTAATTAATTTGGCAAAAGAGTGTGATTTAAAAGATGCCATTGAGAAAATGTTTAATGGTGATTTTATCAATGAGACGGAAAACAGAGCGGTTTTGCATACGGCATTAAGAAACTTTTCGGATCAAGCGATTTATGTGAACGGCGAAAATATCATTCCCAAAATAAGAAAAGTCCAAAAGCAGATGAAGGAATTTGTAATAAAGGTCCATTCGGGTGAGTGGAAAGGTTTCACAAATAAAAAAATTACCGATGTGGTAAATATCGGTATCGGTGGTTCCGATTTGGGACCG
>CAZUGB010000194.1:0-2380 GCA_964619925.1 uncultured Candidatus Cloacimonadota bacterium | reverse complement strand
ATTTTTATAAAAATATCGTTACAAATACCATACCTCAAACAGACCATGATATAAAAAAATATTACGATGAACATTTGAGTCAGTTTTCCACGAGAGCGGAAAGAAAAATAAGAGCTTTTTATTTCAAAGATGAAAAAACGGCGAAAAAAATAAGAAAGAAAGTAGCCAAACTTTTAAAGAAAGGCAAAGAAAAAAAGATTGTGGAACTGCTAAAAAAATATTCGATACATCCCGAAAAAGAGGGTGTAATAGAACATATTTACAAAAATGACATAGTTCCGGGTTTCGGAAAAGACGAAGTATTTTTCGACAATATTTGGAAATTGCAAAAAAACAGCGTAAGTCCCGTGTTTAAAAATTCAAAAGGAGATTATACGTTTTGCTATATTTTAAAAGAAGAACCTTCAAAACCCATGGATTTTGCCGAAATAAAAGACAGAGTAAAAAGCATGATGATGAGAGCACTCGCAAAAGAAAAGTTTGAAGCCGTAAAAAAGGATTTTTATAAAAAATACGATGTGAAAATCTTCAAAGACAAATTGCCTGACATATTACCTGCAAAAGAATATTTTACAAAAGCGATGAATGCACAAAATCATAAAAGATACAAAGATGCAATTTTTTATTATGACAAGATTATCAAGTATTACAAAAATAACAAAGATGATTATAAGGCACTCTTTATGAAAGCTTATATCTATTCCGAAGATTTGGATGACAAAGAAAAAGCTTTGGCTTTATTTAAGAAGGTAATTAGCGATTATCCCAAAAGCGATTTACATGATTCCGCAAAATTTATGATTGATGAATTGGAAGGGAAAACCAGTATGGAAAAGGATTTTTTAAATAAATAATATAGCGAGGTAATGTATGTTTTACGATGGTGTAAATTTAAAAAAAGTGTTTGAGAAAGCCAAGAAAGAACGTTTTGGAATTATAGCTTCAAATGTTGTATTTGATTTTACTATCAGGGGACTTCTTGCCGGATATGATGCAAGAAAATCCGACGGATTATTGCAAATGAGTTCCGGAGCGGTAAAATATGCCGCGGGAAAATCCAAAAATATGGAAATAGGAGCTACTTTAATATCAAATATGATTAAAATTCTGGCAAAGCAATACAAAAATTCCGGAGTGGGTTTACATATCGATCATGCAACACCTAATTATTTTGATTTCGTTGTGTATTGCATTGAAAACGGTTTGGTTTCCTCTGTTATGATAGACGCTTCCCACGAAAAATTCGAAGAAAATATAAGAATTTCTTCCGAAGTGGTGAAAATAGCTCACAAACATAATGTGTTAGTAGAAGGCGAAATAGGTTATATAAAAGGTTCGGAAGATGAGATTGTGTCGGAGACTCAACTTTACACTAAACCCGAAGAAGCCTTGGAATATGTTAAAAAAACAAATGTTGACCTTTTTGCGGCATCCGTAGGCACAAATCACGGAGTAACAAAAGGACATCAAGTTCATTTGAGATTGGATCTTATCAAACAGATAGATGAGCTTCTTATAAAAAACGGCGTGGAACGAGGAATAGTATTGCACGGCGCATCGGGACTTACGGCACAACAACAAATAGACGCAATCAAAAACGGTGTGGTAAAAATCAATAAGGATACAAGATATCAATTGGAAACCGCAGCAGCTATCCAAGCATATTGGGAAAAAGAAAAAGATGCTATTGTAAAACCCGAAGGTGTATCCGACGAAGATTATTTTCCCGATAAAAAAAGATTTGATCCGAGAAAATGGATAATCAAAGCTGAAGATGCCACTCAAAAAGCCGTGGAAGAATTGGTTCATATTGCCGGAAGCGAAAATAATTCTATATTATTATAATAAACGGGGGACAAATGAAAATTATCGCAATTAACGGATTTGGAAGAATTGGAAGATTTGTGTTCAGAGCATTGATGAAAAAAGAAAATTTAAAAGTTGTAGCTGTTAATGATCTTACCGATGTAAACACTTTGTATCATTTATTGGCACATGATTCTGTTCATGGAAAATTTCCATATTCTTTGGAAAAGACAGAAGACGGATTTATCGCAAATGGTAACAAGGTTCTTATTCTCAGTGAAAGAGATCCAGAAAAATTGCCTTGGAAAGAACTAAATGTTGATTTGGTAATAGAATCCACAGGCGTTTTTAGAAAAAGGGAACAAGCGGCAAAACATCTTAAAGCCGGTGCTAAAAAAGTAATAATTTCCGCACCTGCTAAGGATAAAGTTGATGCCACCGTGGTTATGGGAGTAAATCATCATATTCTCAAAAAGGAAGATGTGGTTGTTTCCAACGCGTCTTGTACTACGAACTGTTTGGCGCCGATTATGAAAGTGCTTAACGATAATTTTAATATCAAAAACGCTTTTAT
>CAZUGB010000193.1:0-1992 GCA_964619925.1 uncultured Candidatus Cloacimonadota bacterium | reverse complement strand
AAGAGGTCTTTCCACCAGAATTTCCAAATTATTTTCCGCCGTATATTGAAAAGGTGTATCCAAAGTAATAAGAACGCTACCTTCTCCCTGCGAGAAATTCAAGTTACCTGAAAAAACCTGTTGCAATTGCGGTGCGGAAATCCAGCCTTGATCCAAACCGGTTTGTGAAGTTTCTCCCATCCATATATTTATAGGTTGATTGGCAAGATCCTCGGCGAAACTGTAATAATATTTTATCGAATAAATCATACCGGGCATATTCAATTCATCATTATAGTAAATAACTTCCGATATACTGCTTTTGTAATAAAAATCAATGGGAATTCTATTTGAGGTTTCGGTACCGTTTCCAACGTCAAATATCATCAACCCTTGAGGCAATAAATGAACCGTTACGGGATTAGAAGTATTGTTATTTGTGTTCTCATCATTATCCAAGACAACTTCCGCATAAATTTGTACATTTCCCGGAGCATAAGAATCGGGAATATCCCAAATCAAATCGAATGATTGAGAATCACCCGGCTGAAAATCCTGATCTACATTGAGACTGTCCAAAACTTCATTATTGGTAGTTTTTAGATATAAAGTAAAAGCATTTTGAGGTAAATTACCACTATTTTTTACCGTGCAAGAAGCGGTTAATTGTTCCCCGACATTTACATAATCGGGAGCTGAGAATTCTGTGATTGCCATATCGTTATCATAGGTAATACTCATAGGAAAGGTAATATCATCAATCCATCCGGTATCTTCTCCGTGTGATATTGAACCATCCTTTGTATAACTCCATTTAAAAGTATGTGTTCCCATGGATACGGAGGTTTCAAATAAGGCCAAATCCTGAGTTCCTGTAATACTGGCAATTTCATTTTCATCAATATAAAATTTGAGATAATCATAGTTACTTTCGGAATCGACCTTCCAATAGAAACTGATATTACTATTTTGACTTACTTCTTTGGTAATGGAAATAGTTGTTTCCTGATTATCGTCGATATCTCCCCCTTGTGCACAATATGTGCCTGTATGAGGTGCCGTGGTGGTTACAAACCAGTTTGCATCCCCTGATAAATGCCACTCGTAAGCGGAAAAATCGCCAGATTCAAAACCTTCGGTATCTTGTGCAAAAAGAGAAATCGAAACAATTAAAAAAAAGAATGCTATAAACATAAACCTTCTTTTCATAAGTCCCCCTTTATGATTTTTGTTTTATTTTTTTTTTACAAGTCAAATTTAATAATTAAAAAAATCAATCAACCTTTTTTTGTTTTGATAATGCAAAAATTAATCCTTATGAATTTATTTGACAAAAAAGAGGGCAAAAAAATCTTATTTCAAAATAAAAAATGATTATTATAAGGGATTGATATGAAGATAAAAAAATTAACATTATTAATTTTAACTTTTGCATTGATAACACTATTAAACGCTATTGATTTGTCAAATTTATCGACAAATTCGTCTTCTTTAATTACAGTTACTGTTACAGGTGCCGTAAAACACGCCGGTGTTTACAGATTATCCTTTGATGCAAGGCTTTCCGAAGCCATAGAAAAAGCTAACAAAAATCCGATACCAACTCAACCGATAATCCTTACCAATGAAACAAAATCCGAAAAGGAAGAATCCGAAGAAAAAAATTCAATAAAATCTTCTTTCAGAGCAATCAAAATCATTAGAAACGATAATGAAATTTTTGTGGATTTAAAGAGATTTTATCAGCTGGGTGATACGTCAAATAACCCTTATTTGAAAGACGGAGATATAATATTTGTACCCGCCGCAAAAGAGTTTGTTTATATCAGTGGCGAGATAGTTGCTCCCGGACAATACGAAATTATAAAAGGCGACAAACTTTCGGATATTATTTCTCTTTCGTTGGGATTAAAAAATTCCGCCTATAAAGATTCCATTGATATAATAAGATACCAAAAAACCATTCCGATTTTAAGAAACTCTCTGTAAATTACAATAAAATTAAATCTAATC
>CAZUGB010000192.1:0-2991 GCA_964619925.1 uncultured Candidatus Cloacimonadota bacterium | reverse complement strand
CTAACTCATCCCCAGCCCTTCTCTTTCCAAAAGAGAAGGGAGACAACATTCCCCCTCTTTACCAAAGAGGGGGTTAGGGGGAGTTCTAATACCCATTTTATCTTTTGCGCAAATTTGATGTTATTTTTGTTTTTAACTTTTTTACCATTTCTCAAAGCACCAAAGGTACGCAACTTTTCTATGGGATTTTTTGGGTATTCGATTTTAATATTTGACAAAAATCGGTCTGAATAAATTTCTTAAATCAAAAAATAAGGAGCAAAACAATATGATGGAATTTAATACTTACAAATTAAAACAATTGCTTATAGAAATAGAAAAATACTTGGATGTGGTGGACAATACTGCATTATTATTTTATCAGGCGGTAAAAAAATACAATCAAGGAAAGATGGATAGTTTTTCAAGACACTATTTGGAAATTACGGAATTGGAATCGCAAGCGGACGATTTGAGATCGAATATACGCTATAAATTGTATGCATTTATGCTTTTACCTTCCGCACGCGGTGACGTTTGGGGATTATTGGAAAATTTGGATAACGTTGTGGATATGGTAGAAAAGGTAACGGAACAATTTTCGATAGAAAGACCCCAAATTCCCAAGGAATTAATCGAGCCGATAAATCTTCTTTCGGAAAATACTTCACAAGCGGTTTTGGAATTGGTAAAAGCATCGAGGGCTTTTTTTAAAGAACCCGCTTCTGTAACCACCTATCTGAATAAGGTTAGTTTTTATGAAAACCATGTAATGAAGATAGCGGAGGATACGGTAAAAAAAATATTTAATTCCGATTTGATACCTATTTACAGTAGGAAAATGCATTTGAGAGATATTTTGGAAAATATGGTAAATATAACCATTTTGTCCGATAAAGTGGGTGAACGTTTATCGGTTTATGCAATAAAAAGAATATCATAAAAAAGGAGAAAATTATGAAAAAAAGATTTTTATTTTTACTTTTGGGTTGGTTGTTTGCAATTGCTTTGTTTTCACAAGTTCAGGGATTGTATATCAACGAGTTTATGGCAAGCAACGATACCGCCTATGCAGACGAACAAGGTGAATATGACGATTGGATAGAATTGTACAATGCTTCCAATGAACCTATTGACATAGGAGGAATGTATATAACGGATGATTTATCCGATCTTACCTTGTACCAAATACCCGATACCGATCCTGACCAAACAACTATTGACCCCGAAGATTTTTTAATCCTTTGGGCGGATAAAGATCTTAATCAGGGGATTTTGCATGTAAACATAAAACTTTCCGGTTCGGGAGAAGAAATAGGTTTAACCGCATCAGACGGCGTTACCGTTATCGATCAAATCACTTTCGGACCTCAAACAACGGATATTTCTTACGGACGTTATCCCGACGGTAGCGAGCATTGGGAATTTATGCCTCAATATACACCGGGTTATGAAAACGAATCATCCAATATGCCGCCGATTTTGGATAATTGGGCTCAATTTCCGCTATCACCTTTGGCAAATCAGGATGTAACGGTTCAAATAACTGCTACGGACGATAGTAAAAGCATCACACAGATTCAATTGATTTACGAAGAAGACGGAGATATGCATACCATTGAAATGTATGATGACGGTCAACACAATGATAATCAGGCAAATGACAATATTTACGGAACAGTGATACCCGGAATGGGAATGGGAACCGAAGTAACTTATTACATCAGAGCGGAAGATGATTTTGGAGCTACTACCACATATCCTACAAACACTGATCTTGCAAAAATCAAATATGTGTGCGGATATGAACCGCCTAATGTGGTGATTAACGAATTTATGGCTGATAATTCCGAAACAATAGAAGATCCGCAAGGCTCATATGAAGACTGGATAGAACTATATAATAATTCCGACGAACCGATTAACATTGCAGATTTTTATATCACCGATAATTTGCAAAATCCTGAAAACTGGTATAAAATTCCCAATACATATCCCGATTCCACCACAATTGCACCACACGGATTTTTATTGTTATGGGCGGATAATGATGCGGAAGACGGTATTACTCATTTGCCTTTTAAACTATCATCATCAGGTGAAAGTATAGGTTTATTTGCCTTTTACGCCACTACCCCGATAGATACATTGTCATACGGAGAACAATCTACTGATATTTCCTACGGAAGGTATCCGGACGGTTCTGACAACTGGGAATTTTTTAATACCCCTACCCCGGGTTTACCAAATCAATTGAATGCCGTAAATCCCACCGAAATGGCTTCCATAATCCAAAATGCCAAATCTTATCCTAATCCTTTTAATCCGAATACTAATATATCATTCAGTCTAAAAGAAAAAACAGATGTAACGGTGGATATATACAATTTGAGAGGACAAAAGGTAATTACGCTTTTTGAAGGAAAAATGAACAAAGGCACGCATTCGCTTTCTTGGAATGCCAAATCTCAACCCAGCGGAATATATCTATATAATATCAGTTCAAAACAAACCACCATTACAGGTAAAATGATACTTCTCAAATAAATTTCGATGTTTTACTGCGGACGATCCTATCGGGTCGTCCTTTTTTTATAAAAAATCCTTGCAAAGAAAAATAAATTTATTTAATCGGCAAAAACATCTTCATACAAAGGGGAACAATGGCTAATAATACGGAATTGGAAAAACTTATAAAATCATTGGAAAAAGCAAAAACAAAAAAAGAAAAGATGCCGTTACTTTTGGATATTTGTAAACATTATCAAAATATAAACGATTTCGAGCAATTAAAACATTATCTTAACGAGTTAAAAAAATTATCGGAAGACAATGAATTTTACAAAATGTCAGTTTTGATAATGGAAGGTAATTTGTTATTGGAAAAAGGTGATTACAACGGTGCTTTGATTAATTATTTTCAAGCTGAAAAAATGACAAAACAACAATCCGATTATAAGAACCTATTTGCGATATACTCTAACATAGCGGTTATTTATATCCATCTGAAAG
>CAZUGB010000191.1:0-6524 GCA_964619925.1 uncultured Candidatus Cloacimonadota bacterium | reverse complement strand
ATCAACCTGAACGTTTGGATCTACTGTATTTCCACCGATGTCAATTTGTTCCACATCCACCGAAACGGGTTGAGAGGGATTTGCGCTATTATCGTCGGTACCATGTCCGGGAGGATTGGACAGAGTAAAGAAATTACCGCTTAAATCATAAACATTTGCATCGCTGGTATCCTCTATCCTAATTTGATATTGAGTACCGGCGTAATATGAGGTTGGTATATCCCATAAATAACTGCCCGAATTTGGTGTGCTTGTTACAATTGTTTTGTATAAAACATTATTTGAATATAATTCGATTTTAACATTCGCTCCGGCATTTGAAGTTGTCCAGTTAATATTAAAAGACGAACCTATTTGCCAATTTTCGCCTCCGTTTGGCGCTGTTACGGTAATTACAGGTTGTGGTAAAATTGTAAATGCGGCATCACTCATATCATATAAGAGAGATGTATTAGAATCTTCTATCCTGATAAAATAGTTGGAATTCGGAGTAATTCCTTGTGGAATTGTCCAAGAATAGGTTCCGAGTGAAGCGCTATAATTACTAACAATAGAACCTGCAACATTTGTTCCGTTATAAAGAAGTATATTCACATTGGTAACATATTGGCTATTCCAAGTTATGTTATAGGTAGAACCGATTTTCCAGTTTTCTCCACCGTTTGGTGCGGTAACGGTAATTGTGGGATCTACAAGAGCTATAACAGTAACGCCGATATGTTGCATATTGCTGTATGTGCCTCCCCAAGTCATTGTGTGGTTGTTATGATCCCAAGTATCATGGATATAAATAATATTCCCGCTTGTATCATCATAACCGAATCCGAGCATTGTGTGTCCGTCCAATTGAATAAGAACGGGTCTTCCAGCATCAATTTCGGCTTTGTATTGTGCATAAGTAAAACCTTGGGTATTACCGTTATAACCGTAAATATATTGGGAATAATTTGTTGCCACACTATATCCGCGTGATTCGAAAAATTCTCTTAGTCCATGACATCCGTCTTTTTTAGAAGGTTCACAACCGGTATAATCGTACAAAGGTGCTCCGTTTGTATAATAATAAAAAGTGGTTGCACCGTCTTTGTTACCATAGTGCTGATATTGATTGGTACCCATATAATCACCGGTACAATCGGCGTTTGCATGTTCCGTCCAATTGCCGTAATAAGGATCGACAGTAGAATCGTAACTTGAATAATAATCATCCACGTGACCTTTTACACTAAGACCGTCATAACCCTGATGAGTTGCGCTTAACGGACATTCACCCGAACCCCATCCGGAATTATTCATTGGTACCACACCGCCGTTTTGAGGACCGGAATACATATTCGGGAAAATCGTATTATCATAGTGTCCTGCCATCATAGCCGCAGATGTTGCCGAACAACCGTAGCACCAATCGAATGCCGGAACATTACTAATTGTAACAATGCCTTTTACATTTTGGGGTATTTCTACAGCCGGCATAAGTTTTTCAGGCGGAAAACCCGGTACTTGATATTCGTCAATCGATTTTCCGTTTTTGTCAATAAAGGTTCTAACCAAATAATTTCTACTTAAATTGGTAGCTTGCAAACCGGACAACAAACAGAAAATAAAAAATAACAAAAGAGTTTTTTTCATTTTGCCTCCCAAATTTTTTATGGAAAAAGAAAAAAACCAAGCATTTTTTTGTCAAATTATTTTAATGTTTTTGAAAAATTTTATTTAAATAAAGTATCTTACAAGTGTTAAAATAATTTATTTCTGATTCCTTTTTGCAACAATTTTATAAAATTTTATATTTTCCGATATATTGGCAATCCAATGTGTAGTAGTGATATTTTCTTCCTCAATATTCCATAATGCAAAAGGCAGGTAAGGATTTTGGGACGAATAAATAGTGTAGGAGTCTGCATTTAATACGTTGTTCCAGAATATTTTTATGGTATCCGATACAGTGTGACAACGAACATTTTCGGGACTATCCAAGTGCGTTATTTCATCCGATAAAACTACGATTTCCGTATAATCCGCATCATTAATCGTAAAATTCGAATTATATTCCTGATAACCTATTTTTGATATTTTTATTGTGTAATTATCGTTTAAAAGAGGAATATCGCAATTTCCCAAACTATCGGAAAAGGTTATAACAGATTTGGTTTGACTGCTATTATTTATTCTTATTGTGCAGTTTGACAAAGAATCACCCGCCTGATTAATAATAGTGGCTTTGTAGTGACCGTCGGGATTTTGATATAACAGGTTTATATCTGTTAGGTTACCGTTTACGGTAAGTTCCTGAGTTTCGGGGGATACCTTTTCTTTGTTCGTATCCAAAACGCTTATCGCATCTACGGTGCACGGAACATTCGGTATATCGTCCGGCAAAAAAATTTGATAATCTCCCGAATTATTTGATAAAACCGAAATAAAATACCTGTTTTCTTGCATATAATCCATAAAATCTTGTGACGAAGGTTGTTCTAACAACGAATAAAGCTCTTCTTTGTCGGCATTATAAAAACTATATACGAAGGCTCCTCTTACCACTGTGGTAAGGTGTTCACCCTCTTTAAGAACTTTTCCGGAAATTGAGAAATTTGAATTTAACTGTGTAAAAGTTAGTTTTACCGTATCAGTAATAGCCGAATCGGTTAGTTTTATCAAAATATAGGAAGTTTGAGGCAAAACAAAAAAATTATCAAAATCATAAGAAAAATGTCCGTCAACACCCGTTTTGTCGAGGGAACCTCCATCCACTAATTTTGCATTTTCCGGTTTAATAGTGGGAAAATCGAATGTGGAAACATAAATTATAATTTCCATAGTTGCACTATTGCCAACATCTTCAAAATCAAAATCAAAGTTAAGTAAATCGCCTATTGCCACTTGAAGAGAATCCGCTCCGTTTACGGTAAAATTATGTACTGCTGATAACGATGTAATTATTGCTATCAATCCGAATAAAAAGATTATTTTTTTCATAGAACTCCTCCCTCAAAATTTATTTTACAGCTGTTATTTTAAAGAATTTATGTTCGTTTGTAAATGTTCCCGTCCAAGAAGTAGTGCTAACTCCCTCCGTTTCCAAAATATAAGTGTTGTCATCATCGGAGGAGTAAACATTGTAATAAGCGGCATTATGAACGGGATTCCATTGAAGTGTAACGGAATTTCCCGAGCGTGTTAATACAACATCGGAAGGTTTTTCGGGTTTGAATAGAACCTTGTAGTCATAATATCGCGCGCCTGTACTACCCGAACACCATAAACCGCTCTTTCCCTCGCTGATTGTTTTTGAACTATTAATCCAAGATAAAACCAAATTATCATCTATCATCACTTGCAGTTTATCGTCCACATATGAAAAATTCACATGATAAATTGTGTTTGCATCGTAAGACATTGTGCTTTCGTCCAGCAGGGTTTTATTTCCGTCTTCATATTTATAAATGGCGGCATGCGAATATGTGCTATTGTCCCAATGAAAAAGATAGAAATTATCCAAATCTTGAAAACAGATTACCAAACCGATACCTTCGTTATCCAAATTTAGCAAGTCGGCTCTTATTTCATAATCGGTCCAATAATCTTGTCCTAATATCGCAAAACATCCTTGATTAAAATCTTCTCCCGAACCGGTGTTTGATGTTTGTTCCAAATATCCGTTTTCTTCTCTCCAATTTCCTCTGATAAATTGCCATAAGTCGTTAATTCTGCCATCTTCGAAATCATCTTCAAAATCGTCATTCGGATCATAAACCGTGATAAAATTATCTTTTGTTAAGCTTCCCGAACCGAATTGGTTTGTAGCGGTTAAAGAAACGCTGTAATTTCCTATTGTATTGTATATGTGGAAGGGGTTTTGTAGGGTGGATGATGTGCCGTCGCCAAAATTCCAATACCATGCATAAGGTGAATTGGTGGAAAAATCATTAAAATGTATTTGTGTACCCGGATAAATATCTCTTTTGTCCGATGTAAAATAAACTTGTGGCGGTTGATTATCCACTCTAAAATTATCTATTCCGATTGTAGATTGTGTATTATAAAAATCCAAAGCTACTTTTACTTCCTGAATATTTTGCATCAAACTTTGCCAAGTGCCGGAAATAACAGTCCAATCACTTTCTTCTATCATAGCCGAAACGGTTACCCATTGATTCAATTTCAAAGTAAAATCGGAAGGAACGGGATAAATGGCCGATGAATTTTCATTGGAAATTTTAAAAAGATATGGTGGGGAATGCCAATTTGTATTTGTGGATATTTTTTTCAGATCCGTTAAAATTGCGGCGTTTCCTTCAAGATTTGTCCAAGAGCCTGAAAACTTAGGCGGTGCTACGCCAAAAGTAAATTCCGAAGTACCTTCCACAAGCACAAATCTATGCGGATTTCCTCCGGTATTTTCATTGCTGATACCTGAAACGTTTTTAAAATACCAACCGTCGAATCCGGGTTGTTCAAAATCGGAAATAGTGCCTATTGCTACGGGATATTGGATAGGAGAAAAAGAAATATACACATTATCCAATTTGTCACTTTCGTCACCTTCGATATATTCAACCGATACGGTAAGTTCTTCCACATCGGATAAAATATCATTCCAATTTCCGGAAATTATATTCCATTCCGAGGGTTTTAAATTGACTGTTAATGTTGTCCACGAATGGTTTGTAGGTGTGGGATTATACAAGGCTCTTGCCGTGCCGTTCGGTCCGGAAATTTCAAAAACATAATTTACATCTTCTCCGATATATTCCGAACTGTATGAGTTCAGATAAATATCAGCGGAAATATAATCCAAGGTATCGGTATTCGTCCAATCTCCGAGAAATTTTACGGGTGCCAATGCTCTGTTTATATCTCCCACGGCGTAATCGTCTATTTTCAGGCAACCTCCCGGATTTCCCGTGTTTGACCATTCAAAATCGGAATCTCCTTCCACTCTCCAATATTCCAAATCGTTAGTAAATGTGCTTTGAACTTGTGAAAAAACAATGGAATAAGACAAAAGCATAATGATAAAAAATAATTTGCGCATTTCTCCTCCTTATCTAAAAAATATTTTTCTTAAAGATTTTTCGTCGAACAATAAAATCGAATTTTCGGTTGTTCCCAAAAGATTTTCATAAATTGTTTGATATATTGTAAGTTTGGCGATTAATTTCTGTAACGCTTCTTCGGATTTAGGGGTTTTTAAAATGGAACAAGCCAAATCTTCATTTAGAGTGTAATCGATATTTATAATTATTTCTCCCAAATTTTCTTTGTTTTTAATGTGAAAAAAATTGCTACTTATACCTTCATTAATCAACAAATCGATTTTGGGTGCAACCATTTCGATATTTTTTCTGAAAAGTTTTCTTCTCATGGTAATATTTTCATCCGTAAAAAGTGCATTCATTACCGGTTTTATAAATCTGCCGGTTCTTATATTCCATCTGCGAATAACATTGAAAATTTTATTGAATTTTTCCAAAGCGGTCAGGTTTTTATTAAAAAGAAATCTATCATAATATGATAATTCGCGTTTGACGATAAATTCGGTAACGGAATCGAGCAAAGATATTTTTGAAGTAAAATGGTGATAAAAGGCACCTTTGGAAATTTTCAGCGAATCAATAATTTGATTAACCGAAGTTTTTTCGTATCCGTATTGATAAAAGAATTGTTCAGCCGTTTCCACAATAGCTTTTTTTTTCTCAGCGGGATTTCTTTTGAATTTCATACGATTACCTCCATTAAACCGACCGTCGGTCTAAATAATAAAAGTGGGTGAATTTTGTCAAATATTTTGTGTTTTTGAGTTGTTAATATTCTATTTTGAGTGGAGAAAATATTCTTATTTTTTTATCTTTTATTTCTTTGAATCGGGGATATAAAAAATCCTTTATTCTTATCAGTTCCATTTTTATTTATTAATCTCACCTGTAATTCTGCTTTTTCCCATGTTTTTTCAATTTCAACAAGTAGTTCGATTTTCGATTGATAGTGTGTATTACCTTTGGTATTGTCAAAGGCAAAATAATTAGGGAAATTATCGGGTAGCTTGTCTCATTTTCTATCATATCAGATTTTAGTCTTCCCAATCCGTATTTAATATCTCCGCCGACGTAAATTTCACTCGGTAAATCATTTTCTTGATTTTCCTCCAATTGAACATTTCCGACCCAATAAATTTGCCTTTCATAATCTTTGTCCTCCTCATAATAATCCGCTTTTACGCCGGGTAAAATTATGTTTAACTCATGCAAACTTTCATCTATTGCAGTGTTAGTTCGGGAATCTATTGCGGTTGATATAAAAGTATCAACAAACTTTGCTCTGAATTTGTCTTCCGAATAGTCGCCGAGATAAAATTTACCGTTTTCAAATTTGGGAAATAAAATCTTATGTTCTCCTCTATCTTTAAAACAGGGATAAAAGCAGGAAATATTTTTAAATAAATTTTGATTAGCAGATAAATCGCCCCCGTTACGCAGATTATACGCCTTTGTCATTGCACCCCACATTGTCCAGCCGGGAATAAA
>CAZUGB010000190.1:0-2388 GCA_964619925.1 uncultured Candidatus Cloacimonadota bacterium | reverse complement strand
AAGTTATGATAACGGATACCATGGTTTGCCATTTTGCCGTTTTTGTGTAAATTAAGTAAATTGCGGCGATAATGATGAGTAGGGCAGATGTTTCTCCGATACTACCGGGGGTTTTTCCCAAAAAAAGATTTTTAAAAAATATGTTTTGTATAGCCAAAAATTGTTTTTTGATTTGATATGTCAACGGTTTTAAAGTCTTTTTGTTATCAAAATTTAAAAAAGGAATAAAAAAATCCCCTCGTTTACTATGAGGGGACGGATAAAATTTTATGGTTTTTACGTAAATTATTCCACTAATATGCGGATTATTATTTTTTTATCATTATCATCGGCTTCCATATAAAAAAGCTCGCCGGATTCTTCATACGAAGCCGCATCCATAATCTCATCCCAATTGATTGACGAAAGATCAATTTTTTTATTTCCGATATTGGCTTTTGCTTCTATATCTTTGGGAATGAATTTTGTGCCGAATTTGGCAAGAAACAAAGGAACTTTGATATTTAATAGGGATTTTCCACTTTCTTCTTCAATAGAAATTCTTAATTTTTTCAGTTTCTTTTTGTATTTAAGGGCATCTATCAATTTATCAGCCTGTTCGGCATTTATTTTTCCTTCCGCCAGTAAATCCAGAATTTTTTTTACCTCATTTTGCATCGTTGTTCTCCAAAGCATTTAATAACTTTTCCGCTTGCTCGGATGTGATTTTGCCGTCTTGTAACATCTGTAATATTTTCATTCTACTTCGTTTTTTTATCTGTTCTTCATCGGATTTGTCGTGTTTTACACTCCACTCGAAAGTTTTATTTAAGATTTCATCGATTTTGGTTTTTATTTTTTCCGCCAATTCGTTTCCTTTTTCTATGTACTCGTCTTTGTTTTCATCTATGAATTCTTTTGTTTTTTCTTCGATTTCTTCAATTTTCTTTTCCAGAACGGTTTCTTTGATTTCTTTTATCAATTTTTTGGCTTTTTCGATTTTATCTTTTACCTCTTGGTCGTTTGTGAGTGAGCTGATAATTTGCTCGATTTCTTCCGTGGGATTGGTTTTGAAAAGTTTGGATATTCTTATGCTTCCGCTTTCATTGACAAGGGATATTTTCACATTGCCGTTTCCTTTTACGATGTGCATTATTTGATATTTGTCGTCTTTGAGTTTTTCATAACTTCCTTCCACACCCAAATGAATGGAACCGTCTATATTTTTTGCCGTGAGGTCATATTGCAATTCGTCGGATAGAATAAGTTTAATCCTACCATTCTCGTTTTCAAGATTTAGTTTACCCTTTTCGATTGGATTTGCTTCATAATAAATCGAACCGTTTTCATTTTTGATATTTACTTCCTCAAAAGCGGCATTAATTATTTTTATCATCCCGTTTTCACTTTTTGAAAATAGTTTTCCCGATGAGTCCGATATTTTTATCATGCTATTTTCGGTTTTCAAATTGATGTTACCTTTTGTTTTTTCTAATTTTATCATTCCGTTTTCACTGTTTATTTTGATATTACCCAATAGGGATATGATTTTACTCATACCGTTTTCCGAGATAAGAGTAGCATCACCTTTGATTTTTTCTAAAATCACTTCTCCGTTTTCCGCCGAAATTTCTATGCTGCCTTCGATTTTTTTTATGTCGATTTTACCGTTTTCGGGTTTGCCGATGAAATTTGTTTTGAAGGGAACGCTTAATTGCAGATTTGATTTTTGAATTTGATGTTTTTTTTCAAAATCGGTAGTGTCTATTTCCAATAAGTTTTTTTTCGGATTATAATCGATTTTAAAAAGATTTTCATCTTCCGAATTTTTTACCTGTACCATAATGTCGAAAATGGCTTTGTTTGTGTCCGTACCGATTATTTTTATACTTAAATTTTCAGATATGAACTTTACCGTAAGCTCATCTTTTACATCAAAAACAACTTGCTTTTTGAATTCTTTCATTTGTTACCTCCTAATTTTTTTATTGCATCATCCACATTAATTTTACCTTGCTCCAATTCTTCCAATATCTGCAAATGATCGGTTTGCTTGTCTTTCTTTTTTCCGCATAAAATTTGTGATATTTCGGATAATCGGTTTTTTACCGTGGGATATGATATTTTAAGTGTTTTTTCCACTTCTTTGATGTTTCCGTGGGCACAAAGAAAAACTTTTACAAATTCCTGTTGTTTGGCATTTAAAGCACTTAATTCTCCAATTGTAAAATGTCCTTTTATGGTTGTGCCGCAGTTATTACAGTGATATTCGGTAATTTCCAAAACATTGTTGCAAACGGGACAATTTTTTAATTTATGGTTCATCAAACCTCCTTAAAAATATTTTACGAAAACAAAGAAAATTTTAATAATATTAATGTCAAGATAAAGATATTTAAAATGTCAATT
>CAZUGB010000189.1:0-6830 GCA_964619925.1 uncultured Candidatus Cloacimonadota bacterium | reverse complement strand
GGACAGATTGTTATTCCGCAAGAAGGTGAAGCCATCACTTGGATTTCCTTATCCGAAACAAGCGGAAGCGTAGGTCCGCAAGAATCAAATGATGTTACCGTATATTTCAATTCGAATGATTTGGAATGGGGCAATATATATACTTGCGAAATTCATGTAACCGATGATTTGGGTAGAAACGTAACGGTTATTCCCGTTACTTTGAATTACAACGGTGATGATTTTAATAATAACAATATAATTCCTTTAAAAAATGAGTTGGCGGCAAATTATCCTAATCCCTTTAATCCTACCACGACAATTAAATACGGTTTAAAAAGTGATAGTAACGTTAATTTGGCAATATATAACTTAAAAGGTCAATTGGTAAAAACACTGGTAAACAAACATCAAAAAGCGGGTTATCATAAAATAGTTTGGAACGGAAAAGATAACAGTGGCAAAACGGCTTCTTCCGGCGTATATTTCTTTAGAATAAAAGCAGGCAAATTTACTTCAACCAAAAAAATGATAATGCTAAAATAATCTCATAGAACCCAAAAATAAAGAAAGAGCCGAACAAAAGTTTGGCTCTTTTTTTTTATTTGTATCCGAATTCTTTCAGGGCGTTTTTCTTTTTTCTCCAATTTTTTTTGATTTTAACCCAAAGCTGTAATTTAACTCTTTTCCCTACAATAGCGTGAATTTCTTTTTCCGATTGTACTCTGATTTTTTTTATCATTTCTCCGTTTCGTCCGATAATAATAGGTTTTTGAGATTGTCTTTCAAGCCAAATATTAGCTAATATTTCCACTTTATTATCGTATTCTTTGTACTGTTCCACTGTTACGGTGGTAGAATAAGGGATTTCTTGAGAGAAGTTTAAGAAAATCTTTTCTCTGATAATTTCCTGAACAAAAAATTTCATTCCCTGATCCGAAACGGTATCGGGGTCATAAAAAGGTGGATTTTCGGGTAGATATTGAGTTATCGTATCCAAAAAAAGATCTTTATCAAAATAGGTAATAAAAGATGATGTAAAAATTTTATCAAAACCGTATTCCGATAGCATTATCTGTTTTTCGGTAACTTCGGTTTGATTAGCCAAATCCGTTTTATTTAAAATGGCTATTTTCGGTGTGTTTGATTTTTTTATAATTTCCAAAAGTTGTTCGTCATATTCTGTGGGAAATGTCTTTACATCGGTAATAAAAACAATAAGATCCGCATCTTTTAAGGACGATAGAAGATATTCCATCATTTTTTCTTGTAAAAGATATTTCGGTTGCAAAAAACCGGGTGTATCCAAAAAAATGATTTGTCTTTGTTCATCCGTATATATACCCTTTATAGATTGTCTGGTAGTTTGCGGTTTGGGGGTTACAATAGATAATTTTTCTTTCAAAATCAAGTTTATCAATGTGGATTTACCTACATTCGGTTTACCCACAATTACTACAAAGCCACTTTTAAATTTATTCATAATTTACTCCAATATGTTTATTATCAATAGATCGAGCAATAATTTGTCATCAACATCAATTGATTTCAGTTTTTTATCGGTTTCATAAAGCAAGTTAAAAATTTGTTTGTATTTATCGTTATCAAATTGTTTTGCGGCGGAAATATAATTATCTTGAAATTTGTAATAAATACCCGAGAGGAAATTTTTTTTTATATAATCGGATTTACATTGCTTTTCCAAACATACGTGAATAATCCACAAAGTTTTAAAATAATTTGTGAGCATACTTAATATCATAATGGATGATTCGCCGTTGTCCAAAAGGTTGTGCAAAGCTTTTAGAGAGCTTGTTTTATTGATTTTTCCTATTGATTCCAAAAGTGTAAAAATATTATCCTTTTTAGATAATCCCAAAGAATTTTTTACATCTTCAAGTTCGATTTTCTTGGTTTTATCACCTTTGTATAGGATAACTTTTTCAAGTTCGTTTTCCGCCGTGAGATAATCCAAATCAACGTTTTCGCTAAAATAGATTCGAGCATCGGCTTCAAATGTTATTCCCTGTTGCATCTCTTTTGTGCGAAGCCATCTTAATAATTCCGCGCTATTATAAGGCTTTTTACAAATAATCTCAATGGAATTATTTAATAATATCTTGGAAGATTTTAATCTTTTATCAAAATCGGTAGTTACCAAAACCAATATAGACTTTTTAAAAGGTTTTTCCGAATAATTGGCGATTTTTTCTCTTTCTTTTGGATTATATTTTTCAAATTCTTTTAGTATTACAAAATGATAATCCGTAGTAAGCGGAATTTGTCGTAACTCAAAAATTACTTTTGATGCGCTTGTATCACCGCCATAAAACAGGGCAAAATCAAAATCATCTTCATCAACCTTAAATTTTTTCTTTAATTTTTTTATAACCCTATCTATGAAATATTGTTCGTTTCCCACAATGAGAAAAATATTTTTTTTGGGGATACTTGTTTTGGGTAATATGAATTCGGCGGCATAAAAACTTTTTTTCATCTAAAAACCCATTAAAAGTAAAATGCCTGAAATTATTGCCACGCTCCAGCAATAGTAAGAAAAGATTTTTAGTTTTTGTTTTTTTACGATGCTTATTAATAAAGCAATTACCAAATAACCGGAGACAAAAGCGGCTACAGAGCCAATGACATATTGCGAGATATAATTTGAAGATAAGTGTTTCAATGAAGAAAATTCGGAAATATTAGCTCCGAGTATGGCAGGTATGGACAAAAGAAAAGAAAATCGGGCGGCATCCTCTCGCTTTATACCGTTGTAAATTGAAACGGCTATGGTGGTACCGGAGCGGGATATTCCGGGTATAATGGCAAATGTTTGAGCCAATCCTATGAATATCGAACGTTTTATTCCCATATTATCCATAGAGATATTGGTATTTTTTATCTTATCCGAAAAAATTAAAATAAAACCTGTAATTATCAGCATTAAAGAAGCCAAAATCGGGTAAGAAAACATCTTTTCGAATTTGTCCTTTAATAGAATGCCTAAAACACCGGTGATAAATGTGGCTACTATCAGATAAAGTAATGTCTTTAAATTGCGTTTGTTTTTTTCATCTCTATTTTTAAATTTAAAAGGTGCTATTGCCAATTCCATAATATCTTTTCGGAAAAAAATTAAAACTGCAAGTAACGAACCGAGGTGCAATATGGTTTCAAAACTGATATCCGGTTTTTGGTAATGCATAAAATGTTGCGCCAAAACCAAATGTCCCGAACTGCTTACGGGTAAAAATTCGGTTGATCCTTGAATAATTCCTAAAATTAATGCTTTTAAAATTTGAATCATAATATCTCCGGAAGATCGTTTTTGTATAATTTTGATGCGGGAATAAGTTTATATCCCGAACGTTTGGCTTTTTTTATCATTTCTTTTAAAAAAATGTATCTTTTATTGTTTCCGCTGTGGGTGATTACAACAATTTTTTCATTCTTATTCTTTTTTAAAATCTCAAATTTTTTGTTAAGATTTTCCAAATCATATCCGTTGTTATCCATAAAAAGATAATTAACATAACAGGGAATCATCAATTCGTTTGCCACCTTTTTTACAACGGAAGAGGGTGTTGTGTGGCTATCGATAAAAAATTTATTGTGTTTCATCAAGGTTTTCAGGATAACTTTCATAGGATCTTCGTTTGAAGTAATAAGCGAACCCATATGGTTATTGGCTCCTACGCATAAAGGTAGTTCTTCAATAAAGCTTTCAATCAATTTTTTTATTTTTTGATGAGATTGATTTATATAAACGGCATATTTTCCCGGATTATTTTTAGGATAGGATAGAGGTTCCATAGGGATATGAATTAGCGTTTCGTGGTGGTATTTATTTGCTTCGGTCATAACTAATTTTGAATATTTCAAACGAGGAATAATAGCATATGTAACATTTGAGTCCAATTCACAAAATTTTTTTAAAAGTTCTCCGTTAAAATAACCGAAATCATCCACTATGATAGCCAATTGTTGCTTTTTTTTAGGGAAATACTTTTTTTCTCCGAAATACAATCTGATAGCATATTTTTGGTGATCTTTGGTATCTTCAAACTCAATAAGATGCTGATATGCGCCTTTTTGGTTTTTATATTCCTTTCCTGTGAGTAATTTTGCACCGTTTTGTTCCAATGTGCTTGTGATAATAGCATTGGCATAATAAAGTCCCATAAGGTTTTTATTCAATCCGAATGAAAAATATATGGCATCTTTACCTGCATAAAATTTAACCAATTTCTCCGGGACTTTTAATTGTTTTGCCAATTTCCAAATCAAAGATTGTATATCTTTGTGATTACTGTTAATTTTTGCCGAAATTTTTAATTTTTCTTCTTTTGGTGTAGTGGATTTTTTTATGGTATGATGTATAAACAAAGTGAGAATAATCAGAAAAATAAATGCGATTCCGAGATATTTTAGGCTATTGGAGTTTTTTCTTCTTTTCATATAAAGATAATGAACAATGTTTTATTTGGTGGTTTTTATTTATTGCTTTCTTTTGCGACTTGTAATCTGCACCAAGCATAAAGAGCATCATACACTTCAAACTGCATATCCAAGTTTTCATAATCATCGGGAAAGCGGAGGCTATAACCCACTGCTATGGCTTCCAAACCCACTGATACGGGATCGGGATTTTTTTCGGAACTAACATCCGCTCCGTGAACTATTTGTGCTAATCTTAATAAGGCTTTATCTTTTAGTTTATAATGTTCGATAATTGTTTCAAAAGAACATTTATTATCATGATGTCCCAATTCGACTCCGGGAGCATCAAAGGGAATAGCTCCTGTTTCTTGGGCAATCTTATCAATTTGGCTTGCCGGAACAAAAAGAAATTCCGCTTCGGAATCTATAAATCTGGTTATTAACCACGGGCATGCAACTCTATCTACATGAACATGAGAGCGTGTTATCCATTTCATTGTTTTCTCCTATAAATTTATTTAAATCTCAAACCTAAAAAATCGGTTGCTTTGTCAAATTGTATTTTTAATCTCTTCCAATTTTACGGAACAATTTCTTCCTCTTTTTTTGCCCATATACAAAGCTACATCCGCTCTTTGGACTATTTGGTCTATTGTGAGATGCGTTTCGTATTGCGATAGTCCGAAAGTGATAGTTACTTTAATTGTTTGTCCATTGTATTCAAATGGTGTTTCTTCTATCTTTTTACGCAATTTTTCGGCAACAATAAAAGCGTTTGATATATCCGTTTCGGGTAAAACGATAAGAAATTCTTCGCCACCCCATCTTGCTACAAAGTCTTGTTCTCTTAAAAATTTTTTAAATATCTTCGCTATTTCTTTTAGGACGAAATCTCCGCAATCGTGTCCGTATGTATCATTTATATGCTTAAAATAGTCAATATCGCCTAATATAAAGGTTAAAGGTTGGTTATTACGTTTTGTCCTTTTTATTTCATATTCTATTTTTTCAATAATATCTCTTCTATTTGACAGCTTGGTTAAAGGATCCTTTCTGCTTAATGCATCTAATTTTTCATTTAATATTCTTGTTTGTTTTTGAGATTTTTTTGTAATGTAATATGCATAACCCAAAACGAGTATTCCCAATAATAAAAAGATTCCTATAATTCTAAAATATTTATTTTGATATTTTTCTTTTTGAATTTCCAATTCTTTAATTTTTTTATCTTTTTTTAATAATTTCAATTGTTCGTCGATATGCATGGTTTCCAGCTTCAATTGAAGTTTATTGATGTTCGTTTTTTGTTGTTGCGAGTTTAATTGCTGTTCGAGTTTCAGATATTTATGCAGGTATTCCAAACTTTTTCTATACTGATGTAATTTTTCATAAATTTTTGAATATAGTTCATAGGTTGATTGCCATGTGAAGTTGCTAATTTGATTTTGCCTAAGATTATTTATTTTGGCTAACTCTTTGATAGCCTTGTAATATAACCCTTTTTCAAAATATATTATGGCGATATTTAAATGAAGCACAGCGGGTAAATCGTCATCAAAAAAATCTTTTCTATATAATGATAATGCTTTTTTATAATATTCCATGGATTTATCAAAATTTTTGTTTTCTCTGTAAATTTCTCCGATGTTATTAAAAGCAACTGATTGTGAATAGTAGTCATTAACTTGTTTTGCTATGGTGAGAGCTTTTTCATAGTATTCCATAGATTTGTCGTATTCTTTTTTATCGGAGTATATTAATGCCAAATTGTTATATGAATTAAGGATAGAGTATATTGCATTGTTTTTCTGGTATATTGCTAATGCCTTTTTGTAGTAATTTTCCGCCAAAGAGGGGTTGTCTTTTTCCAAAATCATACCGATATATTGATAGATATTGGCTAATTCCAAAATCGTGGGTTTATATGGTTTATAGGTAAGAATATCATAAAAAATATTTAATGCCTTATCATAAATTTCTTTTGCCATATATTGAATAGCTAAGCGAAAATTTAATTCGAAATATGCGTTTTGGTTCTTTTGAGATTTTGCCAAATCGATATTTGTTTTGTAAAGTGTGATAGCCTCTTTAAATTTATCCATTTGAATATAAATATCCGTGATGAACAAAACGGATTCATAATAATATTGTGAATAATTTTTTTTTCGTTCGAGATAATTTTTTGTGCTTAGAAAAAGGGTTAGGGCTTTTTTAAAATTATTCCCATAAAAATACATTTTTCCTAAGTAATAATTGAAGATAGCAGTATTTAAACTGTCATTCGGTATCTTTTTGTATATTTGTTTGAATTTTAGAATTTGAGATTCCAAATTATTTTCATTTAACGATTCTAGAATTATAGTATTTTCAGCTGCCATATAAATAGCGTAGTTTTTTTCTTTCAGTGCCGT
>CAZUGB010000188.1:0-4717 GCA_964619925.1 uncultured Candidatus Cloacimonadota bacterium | reverse complement strand
GTTCCCGAAGATGAAGCGAAAATCGTTGCGGATGTTCTTATCGCATCGGATTTAAGAGGTATTCGATCACACGGTGTAGGAAGATTGAAAATGTACTATGACAGAATAAAAGACGGTGTTCAAAAAGCCGTTACCAAAATAGACGTTATCAAAGATTTTGCCGCAACTGCCGTATGGGATGGAAATCACGGGATGGGGCACGTTATTGCCTACAAAGCTATGAAAACAGCCATTGAGAAAGCCAAAAAATACGGTATGGGTAGTGTAGCGGTAAGAAATTCCACACATTTCGGCATTGATGGATATTACGCAAGAATGGCGGCAAAAGAAAATATGATAGGAATGTCTTTTACAAATGCAAGACCTTCCATACCACCTACTTTTGGAGTTACGCCTATGCTCGGAACCAATCCCATAGCATTTGCCGCACCCACCGATATGGAATTTTGTTTCCTGTTTGATGCCGCAACATCCATTATTCAACGTGGGAAAGTGGAAGTTTATAACAGAATGGGAAAAAAATTACCGGAAGGTTGGGTGATAGATGATAAAGGTGAACCCCTTACCGATGCGGGATATATATTGGATGCTTTGGTAAAGAAAAAAGCGGCGTTACTTCCCTTGGGCGGCGTAGGTGAACAGCTTAGCGGACACAAAGGTTACGGCTTGGCTACAATTGTGGAAATATTATCCGCTTCTTTGCAAACCGGTGCTTATATGTACGGTCTTACCGGACTTGATGAAAACGGTAATAAAGTTCCTTATAGAGTGGGTCATTTCTTTATGGCAATTAATGTGGAAGCCTTTGTAGATGTGGACCAATTCAAAAAAACAACCGGCGATATTTTAAGAGATTTGAAAAATTCCCAAAAAATACCCGGTCACGATAAAATTTACGTTGCGGGAGAAAAAGAATTTGAAAACGAAAAGAAAATAAAAGAAGTGGGTATTCCTATTAACGATGCCCTTCAAAAAAATATTAAATTTGTTATGGAAGATTTAGGCATTACCGATATTGACTTGGGATTTTAATATGAAGGAAATTCTTTATCGCATAGATCAAAATGAAATAAAGGGTTTTTATTTTCCCGTAGAAATCAAAGTTGACAAAGATAATATCGAAATCGGTGATTATAAATTCCAAAGCAAAACTTTATCTTATATGCTTTCCGGACTTAATTTTGTGTATTCCTATTTTATGTATTTGCCCACATACAACGAAAAGCATCATGACTTATTACACAAAGCCGAAATGATGTTGGTAAATGAGGTAGGTTTCAAAAAAGACACCTATTCGATTTTTAAACCCGGTCTAATAGTCGATTGGAAAGAAAATGAGATAAAAAATTTTATCGATTTTATTAAATTGAAATCAGATGCCGATTTTATTAAGGTGGATGAAAGTACATCAAAGGTAACGCCGGAGTATTCTTCATTCGGTATTATGTTTGAATCCACACTTAATTCTATCAGTTGTATGTTTTGTGATTTGCTTACTTGTCAATATCGCAGATCACCGCTTGATCAAAAATTGATACAAGAAATCTATCGGCGAGAAAAAACAAATTGATCGAAGGTATAACCTAAAGAAAAATATAAGAAATTTGAGCCGTGGTCATTTCGGGCTACGGCTATTTTTATTGGTCCGAAAAAGGCATCAATTCCTATTTTTAAGCCGTATGCATAAATATCGGTTCTTATTGTTTTTTTATATGTGAGCGAATTAAATTGAAGATCCAAAAAAACTCTTTTTATCTTTTTTCTAAAAGCAAAACGAGTAATCAAATATTTTGTTGAGGTAATTTCATCTTTGTTTAATCCTAAAAAATTATCCATTCCACCCAAAGTAAAAGGAACATATTCTCTTGACTGCGAATCTTTTTGCATTGTTCCCAATTCCTGAGATAATACAATAGATGTATTCTTTGCTATTTTAAGATAAAAATCATTTTGAATATGAAATTTAAATTCCGTGGTTCGAGATTTGCGCATTCTATAAATTTTGTATTTGGATAAAATTCGCATACCTTTCATAGGGAAAGCAAAATTATCCAAACTTTCGTGATATATTTTTATCCCTGCTCCAAAGGAGGAGTAATATTTTTTTAAATAATCTCCGATATCTCTCGAATAAGAGGCCTCATAATAAAATCCGTACAATTCCGAAACGATAATGTTTTTTATAAAGATTCCCGTTCCGGTGTTAAATTCAAATGATTTGTTTCTTATACTTCTGATTTTGAAATATGTAGAATCGTCGTAAACAATAAATTTCTTTTCCGAAAGTGAAGAAAAAATTCTAAAATATGCTCCCCAAGTGCTACCGAAATTTTTTACATAATCCTCCACCAATTCCTTTTCCGTCCCCACTTTCATATTTAGGATAAGTTTGGAGTTTTTTTGTAATAAATTTGTAAATATACCGTAAACATTTCCCGAAAAGTCATCATCATTTCTAATGGTAAAATTCAGCCCGATTTTTTTTCTTAATTTTTCTTCCTCTATCACTTTAAGAATGGTTTTGCCGTTTTGTTTGGATATTACGGGATAGATGTAATTAAATAAATCTGTGTTGTAGGCGTTTTTAAAAGCTTGTATAATTTCATTTTTTGAATACGGGTGTTTTGTTTTTAAATTTAAATATTCCAATATCTTGGCTTTACTAAGATATCTGTTTCCTATCACGCGAATTTTATCAAACTTTATTTTGTTTTCATATAATTTTTTGATTGATGATTTTCTCTTGGGAAGATTAGATAAAATCGAGATGTGTTTAATTGCTTCGTTTTTACCTATTTGGATAATCGAGGGGTCATAAAAAAAGTTAAGAAAGGATTTTTGCATTTTCGGTTGAATTAAAATATCACATTGTTTGGATTCTTCCTTTACCTTTTTTATTATATTAATATTTACGGTTTGTTTGATAATATCGATTAGTGATGCCATTTCATCTATCTTTTTTAGATTTGTATTTGTTCTTATTCCCAAAATTATATCGGGGTTGAAATCGTTTTTCATCACATCAACAGGGAAATTATCAGTTATTCCTCCGTCTATAAAGATTTCTTTTCCTATTTTGAAAGGTTGAAGTATTGCCGGAAAAGCCATGGAAGAACGAATGGCCTGATGAAGAGGGGTCGATTTAAAAATTTTTTTATTGCCCGTTAGTAAATTTGTAGCTACACATCTGTATTTTACGGGTAACTCGTCATAATTCTTCAGTTTATAAGTCGGATATGTAAAATCAAAAACTTTTAGTATAAAATTTTCGCCGAAAGTGTAAGCTTTTGGCATTTGCGGTTTGTATATGTTATCTATAAAGAAATAATATTTGGAAAAAGGCATCCATCTTTTTTCGGCTATGTTAAAATCGTTTCTATTAATATTTTCTTGAAAAACATTTTCCCAATCCGTTTTTTTTAGTAAATCTTCTATTTCTTTTCCCGTATATCCCATTGAATATAATGCACCGATAAAAGCTCCGCTACTCGTTCCCACAATATAATCTATTTTCACGTTTAAACTATCCAAAACTTGTAATACGCCAATTTGAGCCAATGCTCTTGCACCGCCACCGCTAAGAACCAAACCAACGGTTTGTGCTTGAATTGCAAGAGCCATGATGAATATAAGTAAAATCAGAAATATGTTTTTCATAATTTTTCTCCCAAAAAAAAAGCGAGACATAAATGCCTCGCTATTTTTAGGAGTCAAGAGATAATTATCTTATTTTTGTAAGTTTTTTTGTATATCGGCTTTTTCACTTACAATTTGTCTTTTCACGTTTGTATCGTAAAGGGATTGAATAATCGGTGAATAGGCTACTATAAGTCCTGCAAAAATAATACTTACCATGCTCATAAGTTTTATCAAAATATTTATTGAAGGACCTGCGGTATCTTTGAAAGGATCTCCTACCGTATCACCAACTATTGTAGCTTTGTGAGTATCAGAACCTTTTCCTCCGTGATGACCGATTTCAACGAATTTTTTAGCGTTATCCCATGCACCACCGGCGTTATTCATCATAATAGCCAAAACAAAACCGGTAGATAATGCACCTGCCAAAAGACCCATTACGCCGGATACACCAAGAATTAGACCGATTGCAATAGGAGTGAGTATTCCCAACATAGCCGGTGCAACCATTTCTTTTTGAGCCGCTTTTGTGGAAATTAATACGCATTTGGAGTATTCGGGAACCGCTTTACTTTCCAAAATACCGGGAATTTCTCTAAATTGTCTTCTAACTTCAGCAACCATTTTACCGGCGGCTCTACCAACGGCTTTCATAGTGAGGGCGGCAAATACAAAGGTTACCATAGCACCGATAAATAAACCTACCAAGAATTTGGGGTTCATCAGTGTGATGTGATAGTAACTCATAAAGTCATTTATGGAAGCGGCTTTAACGTCGATAGTTCTTACGAATTTTTCAGCGTATTCAAGTTTCATATGAGTAACGTGTTTAAAAATAAGACCGTTTCTGATTTCTTCGAGATATGCGGCGAGTAATGCCATAGCGGTAAGAGCGGCGGAACCGATAGCAAAACCTTTTCCTGTCGCAGCAGTAGTATTACCTACGGCATCCAAAGCATCGGTTCTTTTTCTTACGTCTTCCGGAAGATTACTCATTTCTGCGTTTCCACCGGCATTATCGGCAATTGGTCCGTAGGCATCCATAGCGAGTGTAACGCCAAGGGTAGAAAGCATACCA
>CAZUGB010000187.1:0-3151 GCA_964619925.1 uncultured Candidatus Cloacimonadota bacterium | reverse complement strand
ACTACCGAAATACCTTTGAAAAAGGGGAAGAATATCATCTTGATTAAAGTTGTAGGTGGTCCTCATTTCAAAGGTTTAATAGGTGAGATTAATTATACTTATAAGATAAACAATGACCAAGCCGAAAATAAAACAGAAGAGCAAAACAATAATGAAACCGATATTGCGGATAAACAAAATACAACATCAGTTCAACAAGAAGAAAATATCAACCAAACTGAAACAAAACCTGATAAAACCGATACTGAGACAAAAAATGCGGAATCTGTTCAAGATACGACGAAAAATGAAGACACCTCTGCTCAAAAAGATGTAAAGGAAGATGAAAGTAAAAGTAATTTGAATTTCGACACTTTGAAAAATAAGATTGTTTCCGATTATACTTGGTTTACATTAAAAGGTATTTTTAATTATATTATTCCCGAAGAAGATACATTGTGGACTCTTGTTGGGAAATCTTTTGTTAAGATAGATGCAAATCCTTTTAAGAATGACAATGCATTTCCCGTTTGGTATCCGGAAAGTACCAGGGATGATAGTGTAGATGTTTATTTTATAAAATCGTTTGATAATCCTACGGACAATACATCAGGAATTTTAAAAGTTTATTCTTCATATCCAGTATCTATTTGGTTAAATAATGTTAAAATTGCCGATAATTTAGATGCATCAAAAGATATAAAGGAAATTAATGTAAATGGTTTAGTAAAGGGGAACAATACGGTATTTGTGAGAGTTCATAAATCCAAAGTAAAATCGAAAGAGGAATTTTTCCTTTTTGATTTAAGGTTTTAGGAGTTGGCAATGAAAAAAATGATAATAATTCTTTTGTTGGTTGGTTTTAATATTATGCTTTTTTCACAGACTAAAGATAATTCCAAAGACAAAATAAATACAAATAAATTTAGGAAATTAAAAAGTAATGTTGAAATAAAAGAGACCGTAGTAATTCGTAAACCCGATATAACAAATATATTAAAAAGAAAGGAAACAACAGAGGTTTACGATTTAAAGGTCGATATACAAGAAAAAATAAGAAATTCAAATAAGTTATTATATTAGGAGGAAACTAATGAAAAAGAATTTTTTCAAAGTGTTATTGGTAGCAATATTGATGTTTTCCATAACATCTTTATCCGCAAAAACTGTAATGGAAATTTACAAAGATGGTGGCGTTTTTATGCATTTGATTTCGCTCATGGCTGTTATCATGATTATTTTGGCTATTATAAAATATTGGCAGTTATCAATTAAAGAAAAATTAGATACAAAGAGTTTCTATTTGAAATTAAAAGGTTATATTAAAAATAATCAATACGAAGAAGCCATAAAAATTTGTAAGAATTTTAGTCATACGACAATGGGATTTATTTTTTGGAATGGATTATTAACTTTCGTAGAAGCTAGAAAGAGCGGTAAAAAGGGAGCCGAGTTGCAACAAGCTCTTCAAAATGCTTTTGACGAAGCAGGTTTGCAAACAATACCCAAAATCGAAAAGAATCTATTCTGGTTGGATATTATTGCACAGGTTTCAACCTTGTTAGGATTGTTGGGAACAATTTTCGGTCTTATAAAAGCGTTCGACGGTTTGGCAAATGCTTTACCTAGTGAACAAAGTAAGATTCTTACTAACGGTATTTCAATGGCAATGGGTACAACCGCATATGGTCTTATAGTAGCCATACCCACACTTTTTGTAAAGGGAGCTCTTCAAGCCAGAGCTGACAAAATAATAAATTCAATAGATGAATATAGTGTAAAAATGATTAATCAAATAGTTCTTTCAAATAAAGAATAAGGATAATATTATGGCTAATGCTCCATCACAAAATAGGAAATTAACAAAAAAGAGACCACAAAATCTAAACATAATGCCTATAATGAACATGTTTCTTGTTATTATTCCTATGCTTCTTATGTTGATGGTAACGGTAAATCTTGCTATGTTGGCAATAGATTATTCGGCGTCATCAAACGCCTCAGCTAATGGAGCCGGAAAGGGAAAAGACAAGAAGGAAGAAAAAGGTATTTTAACTTTGAAAATCATGATGGATAAATTTCAAATTGATTTTGGTTTAAAGAAAAAGAAACCTATAGATATTCCGGTTCTTAACGAGGGAAATGTTACTCACTATGATTTTTTAGCATTAGATAAGAAATTAACGGAAATAAAAGAGAGTGAAAAATTTAAAGATGAAAAAACCATCTTTGTGTTAACTGATCCTGATGTTCTGTATGATACTCTGATAAAATCTATTGATTTGTGTAAACAAGACGGTTTTACCAATGTTAAGTATATTGCAGCAAAGACAATCTACTTAAAGAAGAAATGAGGATTTTATGAATAAGAATATAAATGCTTTGCAAAAGAATAGAAAAAGAAGATTGAAGCGAGAAAGCAGATCCTTAAATATTACTTCTTTGTTGGATATTATGACGATTTTATTGGTATTTATGATTAAGAATGTATCTATGGATGTATCTCAAAGGAATGCTCCGGAAGGCATGAGATTACCATTGTCGGTATCCAAAGAAGAACTTTTAAAAGATGCACAAATAGTTTCAATAAAAGTATATCCCGACAGAGTTTTATATGGTTCCGATAATATGAAAATAGGTTCACCGCAAGACTTGATGACAAATAAGAAGTTGCAAGGTGTATTGATAAGATTTTTGAAAAAGGAAGCTGAAGCTATTAAGAAAAACGGTGGTAAACCCGGTTTGCTCATTCAAGGGGATAAAAGAGTAAAATGCAAATACATCACAAGTATCATAAAAATCAGTACAAGAGCTTCTTTTGCAAATGTGTATTTCTCTACTATAAAAGCGGACAGCAAAGAGCAAATTGTTAATTCCTAAAAATTAGGATAGAGGTAATATGGCACAAAAAATATTAAATTTGGAATTAAGATATAAAGGAAAATTTTTAGATACTGCCAAATACTTAAGAGATTTCAAAAATAAATTTGTAATCGGTAGTGACAAGCATTTGTTTTGGCAGATATTAGATGATTCTTTTCCTAAAAAACATGTCTTAATTACTAAGGGTAGAAAAAATTCATTCATTCTTCATATTAGGGATGATATGGATATTTTCATAAAGAGAAGAGGAAAAGAATATACCAAAGATGATTTGTTAAAATCGAAATTA
>CAZUGB010000186.1:0-10750 GCA_964619925.1 uncultured Candidatus Cloacimonadota bacterium | reverse complement strand
CGAAAATGTAAGCGTATCTTCCGATAGTTTACATCGTCCCGTATTAAGCTGGGACGAAGCCTACGGAGCGATTTATTATAAAATAGTGGGAAGTGAAGACGCTTATGGCAATTTTGAAACGTTAGCCGATAGCATTCGTTCGTATAGTTGGATTGATACGGTAAATTCCGAGAGAAAATTTTATAAAATCATTGGAAAAAACAATAGGAGTTCTTCTCTATCGAAATAAAAGTTTAAAAATCTTTTCGAAAATAGACAATTATCATAAAATATGATATTTTTTTAACGGTAATACCCTTGCACTTTTCCTATTTGTTTATAACCTTATCTTGCATTGCATAGAATATCTTCTGATAAAAGATAAAAAAATCGGAGGGAGTATAAAAATCTTTTGTTAGGCAAAAATTTTAAGCATTTTTATGAAAAAAATATAGTCGTTTTTAATTACTTTGACAAATAAACGGAGTCAACGAGTTTGGTTAATAAAAATTGAAAAACATTGTTATTAAAGGAATTATGAAGAAAAGTATAGTTGCAATAGTAGGAAGACCAAATGTAGGAAAATCAACGTTGTTTAATAGAATCTGCGGCAAAAGAGTGGCAATTGTCGATTTTGAAGAGGGTGTTACGCGTGATAGAAAATATGAAACAGCAGAGTGGAACGGAAAGGAATTTACCGTAGTGGATACGGGCGGTATAGCCCACAGAGCTAATGATACAATATCCGAAGCAATAAAATTGCAAGCAAATATAGCCATCGAAGAAGCCGATACGATTTTATTCGTAGTTGATGCTAAGGTCAGTCCCACGGAAGATGATAACGAAATAGCAAAAATTTTAAGAAAACATTCCGAAAAAGTTTTATTGGTGGCAAACAAGGTAGATTCCGAAAAGGATTTTCCCAATATCTATGAATATATGAGTCTCGGTTTTGGAGAACCAATACCCATTGCGGCGGCAAACGGAAGAAATATGGGTAATTTTTTGGATAAATTAACAAAAAGAATACCCGACAATATTCCCCAAGAAAAAAATACCGATATTATCAATATAGCTATCGTGGGTAAACCCAATGTGGGTAAATCTTCCATTATCAATAAATTATTCGGAAAAGAAGCCACAATTGTATCCGATATTCCCGGAACCACAAGAGATTCAATTGATTTGCAACTTAAATATTTCGGTAAGATATTCAATTTTATAGACACAGCCGGTTTAAGGAAAAAAGGTAAAATTAAATACGGTGTGGAATATTTTAGCATTATGCGAACGATAGATAGTATAAATAGAGCCGATATTGTTTTATTGGTGTTAGATTCAACCGCCGAAATTTCGGTGCAAGATCAAAGAATAGCATCTTATATCCAAAGAAATTACAAAGATTTGATAATTATTTTTAATAAATGGGATCTTTTGGAAAAAAATAACAATACCGTGGGAGAATATATCAAGAAGATCAAAGACAAATTGGGATTTGTGAATTATGCGCCGGTGGTTTTTACATCGGCACTCACCGGGCAAAGAGTTCGCAAGATTCTGGATTTGATTTTGGAAGTGGAAGAAAAATCCAATACCAGAATACCCACATCTCAATTAAATAAATTTTTGGAAATGATTTTGGCGAAATTTCCCCCTTCACATTCAAGCGGAAAACATAGCAAAATATATTATTGCACCCAAACGGAAATTCATCCGCCCACATTTGTGTTTTTTTGTAATAATCCCAAATTAATAACGGTTCATTATAAACGTTTTGTAGTAAATCAATTGAGAGAATATTTCGATTTTAAAGGAGCCAGTTTTAGGATATTTTTCAGAGGTAGAAAAGAAGATGAATAACTTATTTACGGTATTCGGATTGATGATATTTGCTTATTTTCTCGGCGGTATTCCCACCAGCTATATTTTCGGAAAGGTTTTTAAAAAAATAGACATTCGTAAATACGGAAGCGGTAATGTGGGAGCCACAAACGCTTTGCGTGTGCTTGGTGCAAAGATGGGAATTATCACTTTGATAATCGATATAGGCAAAGGATTTTTACCCGTGTTCATATCTAAAATTATTTTTAAAAGGTACCATATCCCCGCCAACGACATTTATTTTATTTTAATCGGTTTGTCGGCTATTTTCGGACATATCTTTTCAATTTATCTTTCTTTTAAAGGCGGTAAGGGTGTAGCCACATCAGCGGGTGTTTTTTTGTCCCTGATACCTATCCCTTTTTTGGCGGCGTTTGTCTCGTTTTTTATAATCGTGGCGCTATCAAAATATGTTTCGTTAGGTTCCATTGTAGCTTCCGTCGTATTGGTTATTGCAGAACTTATCGATAATTTCGGCAATTCTTTTTCCAATGTGGAATATTTGGTCTTTACGGTGATAATAGCCCTTTTTATTATTATTCGTCACAAATCCAATATCCAAAGATTAATAAAAGGTAATGAAAACAAAATCAGTTTTAAAAGGAAATAAAAATGTGCGGAATTTTGGGAGTTTATTCGCCTGCAAAAAATAATGTTTCTCAAAAGGTAATGTTAGGACTTTTTGCCGAGCAACATAGAGGTCAGGAAAGTTGCGGGATGGCTATTACCAATGGAGAAAAGATAGATTTGTACAAGGGAATGGGGCTGGTAAAAGAGGTCTTTACCCCCGATGTTTTATCGGAATTAACCGGACATATTGCAATAGGGCATGTTCGTTATCCCACAAGAGGTTCTTCCACGAACAAAAATTCCCAACCGCACGTTGTGGAGACTTTGTTCGGACCTACCTATGCATTGGCAAGCAACGGAGATATTGTTAATTATCATGACATTAGAAAATATTTGGAAGACAAGGGTGTTTTTTTCAAAAGTACAAATGACGGTGAATTGATACTGCGTTATATCGTGTATTTGGTGGAAGTGGAAAAAAAATCAATTGTAAGTGCTATCAAAGAAGTGATAAAAAATTTTAAAGGAGCCTTTTCTACCGTACTTCTCACCAAAAATACATTGTATCTTTTTAGAGATCCTTATGGTTTTCGTCCCATGAGCTATACCCGATTGCAAGACGGAGATTATGCCGTGGCATCCGAAACCTGCGCTTTGGATATTTTAAACCCGCAAAAGATATATGAAGTTCAACCCGGCGAGATAATTATTTTGGATAAATACGGCATATCGAACGTTAACGAATGTACAACTTTATCGAAAAAGCATCAGCATTGTGTTTTTGAGCATATATATTTTTCCAGACCGGATAGTATTGTTTTTGAAAAAAGCGTATATAAAATCAGAAAAAAAATCGGTATGGAATTGGCTCTATGTGACCAAGATCTAAATCCCGATATTGTGGTTCCCGTTCCTGATTCGTCCAACGTTATCGCTTTGGGGTATGCTCAAAAAAAGAATATCCCTTTTGAATTCGGTTTGATAAGAAACCATTATGTGGGAAGAACGTTTATAAAACCGAAACAGAGTGTGAGAGACGAAAGTGTAAGCCAAAAATTCAATATCCTACCTAATTTTTTCAAAGATAAAATCGTGGTATTGGTGGATGATTCGATAGTTCGAGGAACAACATTGAAGAAACTGATAAAAATCATAAAAAGTGCGGGTGCAAAGGAAGTTCATGTTCGTATCGGTTCGCCGCAAGTTAGATTTTCTTGCTATTACGGAATAGATACGCCTACCAATAACGAGCTGATAGCAAACACAAAATCGTTGGAAGAGATAAATGATTATATTGGCGCCGATTCGATAAAGCATCTTAAAGAAGAAAAATTAAAAAAAGTAATTCAAGAGGATAAAAATTATTGTTTTGCCTGTTTTAACGGAGAATATTTTATAAAATGATTATCACCGATAGAGATTTTTTAAAGTCAAAAGTAAGCGAATTGAAAACCAAAGGGAATAAAATCGTTTTTACAAACGGCTGTTTTGATATTATTCATCACGGACATATCAAATATTTGCAAAGTGCCAAACGTTTGGGTGATATTTTGATAATCGGGGTGAATACAGACGAATCCATACGCAGAATAAAAGGGGAAACTCGTCCGATTATAGATTTGGAATATAGAATGAGCGTATTGGACGAATTGTCTTCGGTGGATATTGTGGTACCTTTTTATGAAGATACGCCTCTGGAATTGATAAAAATAATTTTGCCGGATTTTTTGGTGAAAGGCGGAGATTGGAAAATCAAAGATATTGTGGGAAGTGATATTGTGATAAAAAACGGCGGTACGGTGAAGAGTTTGGATTTTATAAAAGGTATATCAACCACGGAGATTATAGAAAAAATAAAAAAGAGATATTGCCATGAGTTTTGATTCCAAGGTGATAGATGCAAAAAAAGATTTGGCTCAAATAGTGGATATTAATAAAAACGGCATTTCGGTAAAGGTGGTGGCGGATTCCTGTAAAAGTTGTGCGGTATCCGGAATTTGTAAATTGCAAGACAAAGTGGTAACGTTCAAAGTTCCCGATATTTCCGAATATGAAAAAGGCGATTATGTGGAAATACTTGTAAAGCCGTCCGGTCGCATATTCTCGGCTTTTATGGTTTTTATTTTTCCGCTTATCTTTATGATAGCTTTTTATTTGGCGGCAAATTTGATATTTCATCTCAGCGAAGGTGTTTCAATTATTTTTTCATTTGTCGGTTTGATAATCGGCGGTGTAATTTTAAAATTATTTGATAAAAAACTTGGTGATAAAATAGAATATGAAATAACCAAATGGAGTGCGGACAATGAAAATTCATTTAAATGATATGGTTTTTTACGGTTATCATGGTGTTCATGCCGAAGAAAGAAAATTAGGACAGCGTTTCACCGTTACTTGTCATCTTGAAACGGATAATTCTTTGGATGACAAAATAAATCACCTTAAAGATACGATAGACTATACAAAGGTTTTTGCCATTATCAAAGACAATCTTGAAAATAAAAAATTCGAGCTTTTGGAGATATGTGCCAGAACCATTATCGATATTATTATGGATAGATTTAAAAAGGTAAAAAAGGTAACTATTTCCATAAAAAAACCCAATGTTCCCATAAACGGAAATCTTAGTAGCGTGGAAGTGGAGCTGGAAAGGGAAAGGAAATGAATGTTTTTATCGGACTCGGTTCAAATTTGGGAAATAGAAAAGAAAATATCACAAAAGCCATAGAAAAATTATCCAAAACATCCGGTATTGAGCTGGTAAAACAAAGTTCTTTAATAGAAACCGAACCTTATGGCAAACTAGACCAACCCGATTTTTTGAATTGTGTGATATTAGTCAAAACGGATATTAATCCGGAACATCTTTTGGAAATTTGTAATAAAATCGAAAATGATTTGGGAAGAATAAGAAAGGAAAAGTGGGGACCGCGCACGATTGATTTGGATATCTTGTTCATTGATGACTATGTGATACATACGCCAGATTTGGTGGTTCCTCATCCGGAAGTTCATCTAAGAGAATTTGTATTAACATCACTTAATGAAATAGCGCCCGACTTTGTTCATCCCGTTTTAAATAAAACAATCAAGGAGATTTATAGTAAGATATGAAAAAAGTAGCAACCATTATATTAGCCGCGGGAAAAGGCACTCGAATGAAATCAGATAAACCGAAAGTTCTTTTTGAATTAGGCGAAAAAACACTTCTTCAAAGGGTAATAGATACTTCCAAAAAGGTTAATGCGGAAAAAATCGTGCCGGTAGTCGGCTATAAAAAAGATTTGGTAATTTCGTCAGTGGTTGATAAAACCAATCTGGAATTTGTAGAACAAAAAGAGCAAAACGGAACCGGTGATGCGGTGAGGGTAACAAAAGACAAGTTCAAAGATTTTAACGGAAATATTCTTATATTATGCGGAGATGTGCCTTTGCTCGGCGTTGATACACTGAATAAACTTTTGGATTATCATAATAATAAAAACGCATCTTGCACGGTTTTAACGGCGATTTTGGATGATCCTGCCAGATACGGACGAATTGTGAGAGACCAAAAGGGTAATGTGAAAAAAATCGTGGAATACAAAGACGCAAACGAAGAAATAAGAAAAATAAAAGAAATAAACACGGGAGTTTATTGTTTCGATGCAAAAGATTTATTCAATGCCTTGGAAAAAATAGATAATAAGAATAATCAAAACGAATATTACCTAACCGATACTTTGGAAATTCTGAATAAAGAAAATAAAGTTGTTACTTCTATGGTGACAGATGATTTTTCCGAAACATTGGGAGTTAACTCACAAAAACAATTGGCGGAATTGGAAACGATATTTTATAATAAAATCAAAGAATACTGGCTTACAAACGGCGTAATGATAGAAAATCCGAGTTCGGTGATAATAGGTGAAAACGTACAAATTCAAAACGATACAACTATTGCCGCAAATACGATTATAAAAGGAAATTCAAAAATAGAAAAAGGTGTCTTTGTAGGACCGAACTCATTGATTATATCATCAAAAATAGGAAAAAACGCAAAGTTAAACGGCTACAATGTGATAAAAAACAATTTGGTAAATGATAATGAAATTTTAGATTATTTTGAGAAAAGATTATGAAAGAAGACAAAATATTATACTCGCCGTGGAGGATACAATATATTCTGTCCAAAAAGGAAAAAGGATGTATTTTTTGTGTGAAACCTTCGGAGGAAGACGATAAAAAAAATCTGATTCTTTATCGAAGTAAACACAATTTTGTGATAATGAACATCTATCCTTATAACAACGGACACATTATGATAGTGCCATATAAACATGTGGCTACGATGCAGGATTTGAACGATGATGAATTGTTTGATATGATAAAAACTTTACGGTTATCGGAAAAGGTAATAAAAAAGGTTTATAATCCCGACGGCATAAACGTGGGAATGAATCTTGGTAAAGCCGCAGGAGCGGGAATAGATGAACATTTGCATATCCATGTGGTTCCCAGATGGAACGGAGATGTAAATTTTATGACCGTGATAGGTGGCTATCGAGTGATTCCGGAATCGTTTGAAACCACATATTTTAAGCTCAAAGAAGCGTTTGACAATACGGATAGTGAAAAATAATTTGTCCCGAAAATTTGTTATTTTATTCCTAATACTGCTTATAATCGCTATAAGTTTGTGGCAAGGGAAGAAATATCTTCTAAGAAAAAAGACGGAAAAAAGTGATATTGAAAAATATTATCCCGAAACAACGGTTAAACTTTCCGTTTTGAATGGAAGCGGAATTGATTTTGCCGCAAGAAACGTAAGAAGTTTTATTTTGGATAACTTTGACAGGGTAATGGTAATAAATGCCAAAAACGTAAGAGGCGGGAAGTATAATTTTAATAAAACCATAATTGTGGTTCGTAAAAGAAATAAAGAAAAAAAGTTAAAATATCTTCAAGCTCTTACAGGTATAAAAAGAAGAATTTTGGCTTATAACAAAGACGGCAATGAAGAATTTTATATAATAGTGGGAAGAGATTACAAAAAATATTTTTCAAAAAAGGAGAAATATGGAAAATAAATACCCGAAACATATTTTGGATTTAATTGATTGGTTGGAAGAAAAAAAAGCGGAAGATATTAAAATTTTGAATGTAAAGGAAGAAACCGATTTTACCGATTATATAATTTTGTGCAGTGCCGGTAGCGGATTGCATATGAAGGCAATAGCCGATAATATCATAAGAAAATCCAAAGAAAACAACTTACACATCCATAGTAAGGAAGGTTTGAATAACGATTGGTGGATACTTTTGGATTTTATCGATACGGTGTTACATATTTTTTCGTACGAGGCTCGTAATTATTATAAAATCGAAGAGATTTTTTCCAAAACAAAAAATTTAAAACAGGAACAGGAAAATAAAATAAATCAGAGTGAATTATGATAAAAGAAAATATTCTTTCGGATTTAAAAAGCATTTTTAAAAAATTGGATTTACAGCTTAGCGATAAGATTTCCATTGATATACCCAAGGTTGCCGAGCATGGAGATTATTCCACAAATGCGGCTATGAAAAGCGCTCATCTGAACAAAATGAAACCCGTTGAATTGGCTAACTTATTGAAAGACGAATTTTCAAAATTGGATTCATACAAAAAAGTCGAGGTTGCCGGACCGGGATTTTTGAATTTTTTCATATCAAATAATTTTTATTATGAAATCCTGCGTAAAGCACAAACGAATACCCGAAGATTTTTGTCTTCTCATCACGGACAAAACAAAAAGGTGATAATAGAATTTATCAGTGCCAATCCCACGGGACCTTTGAATGTGGTTAGCGCCAGAGCCGCCGCCTTTGGAGATACCTTGTATAGAATCTTGAATTTTGTGGGATACAAAGCTTTTAGAGAATATTATATGAATGATGCCGGAAATCAGGTGGATATTTTGGCGGAATCCATTGATTTGAGGTATCGTGAACTTCAAGGAGAGGATATCGACGAATTTCCGCCGGAAGCCTATCACGGAGAATATATCATAGAATTGGCTAAACTTCTTATGTCTTTGGAAGGCAATAAAATATACCATATGTCAGAAAAAGACCGTCTTGAAAAAATGAAAAACTTTGCTCTTGATGAAATTCATAGAATGCAAATGGAAAGTTTGAAACGTTTCGGTGTGGAATTTGATAACTGGATGAGTGAAAAAAAATTAAGAGAAGAAGGGATGGTGGAAGAAGTATTAAGCTATCTTACCGAAGCAAATTGTACCTATGAAAAAGATGAAGCTATTTGGTTTCAATCCACATTATTCGGTGACGAAAAAGATCGCGTTCTTTTGCGACAGGACGGCACCGTAACATATTTTGCACCCGATATTGCATATCATCTTACCAAATACAATAGAAAATTCGATTACATCATAGATGTTTTGGGACCGGATCATCACGGTTATGTCCCGCGCCTTATTGCCGCGCTTAAAGCTTTGAAATACGATACCAGCAAGTTGGAAATTATCTATTTGCAACACATAAATCTTGTTCAAAACGGCGAGATTATCAAAATGTCCAAACGAGCGGGTAAAATAGTTACCATGGATGATTTAATTGATGAAGTAGGCAAAGATGCGGCAAGATTCTTCTTTATAAATCGTAAACCGAATGCACATCTTAATTTTGATCTTGAGCTTGCAAAAAAACAATCATCGGATAATCCGGTTTATTATATTCAATATGCTCACGCGCGAATTTACAGTATATTAAAGAAAGCAAGATCTCAAAAACTTTTTTTGTCCGATTTCGATCCGATAAATTTGAAAAAATTAAACAAGCGGGATGAAATAGATATTATAAAAAAAATAATGATTTTACCCGAACTTTTGATAAATATTGCCGAAACAAGGGAACCACACAGATTGGCTACCTATGTTCATCAATTGGCGGGAATGTTCCATAAATATTATGCAAAATACAAAATTTTGGGATTAAAAGACAAAAATCTCACTTTGGCGCGTCTTTATCTTATTTCCACGGTAAAAAACGTTATTGCGCTGGTTCTTGATCTAATGGGAATTTCCGCACCCAAACAGATGTAATAACGGCTCTATAAATCTATTTTTTATTAAGCGGCATTTTATTGCCGTTTTTTTTTATTTTTAAAAGATAAGAAATCTAAAAAGAAAGATTTATTTGAATAAAATATCATTTCATAACATTCTGAGTTTCAATTGGATATGAATGTCACGGGATTTAACTTTACATTTTAAATAGGTAAAAAAATGTTACGTCATATTAATATAAAAGGAGATGCGTTATGTTTGACACTGGAAACACAGGATTTATGTTATTAGCAACGAGTTTGGTAATGCTAATGACCCCCGGCTTAGCATTTTTCTATGGTGGTTTGGTCGGAAGAAAAAATGTATTGGCAATAATGATGCAGAGTTTTGTTTCTATGGGAATAACTACAATTTTATGGTTTATTTTGGGGTATTCACTATGTTTTAGTGGTGATGTAGGTGGTATTATTGGAAATTTGGATAAAATGTTTTTGCATGGAGTGAATTTAAATCAAGTGTTTGGAGATGGTCATATACCACTTATAGTTTTTATTGCTTATCAAATGATGTTTGCAATTATTACACCGGCTTTGATTACGGGTGCATTTACTAATAGAGTAAGATTCGGTGCTTATGTTATCTTTTTAATCGTTTGGCAATTATTTGTTTATTATCCTTTTGTACACATGGTTTGGGGCGGTGGAATCTTGCAAAAATGGGGAGTTCTTGACTTTGCCGGAGGAATAGTTGTTCATGCAATTGCAGGAATGGCAGCTCTCGCTTCGGTGTTTTACGTTGGCAAAAGAAGAGTAACGGACAAAGGTCCTCATAGCATTCCATTAGTAGCCCTTGGTACAGGATTATTATGGTTTGGATGGTATGGATTTAATGCGGGAAGTGAATTAAGGGTAGATCAAATAACTGCTGCGGCTTTTTTGAATACGGATTTAGCGGCATCTTTTGCCGGAGTTACTTGGCTTTTAATTGAATATTTTAAAACTGGGAAACCAAAATTTTTGGGACTTTTAACTGGTGCTGTAGCGGGTTTAGCTACAATTACACCTGCTGCCGGTTATGTAACTTTGTCTTCTGCCGTTATAATAGGCATAGTAGCGGGGGCTGTTTCTTTTTATGCCGTGGAACTTAAGAACAAATTAAAATGGGACGATGCTCTTGATGTATGGGGTGTTCATGGCGTTGGTGGTACAATAGGTGTAATATTATTAGGTGTATTTGCTACGAAAACCGTTAATCCAGCAGGAGCTAACGGA
>CAZUGB010000185.1:0-6475 GCA_964619925.1 uncultured Candidatus Cloacimonadota bacterium | reverse complement strand
AATTACTTTTCTTAAAAATTACAATCGGTAAAAAATTTTTATACTCAATCAGATTCGTAGCAAATAAAACAACATTCTTATTAGCTTTCCCAAAGGCTTTAGCTATTTCTTCCAAAACATTATTTTCTAACCAAGCGTCATCATCCAAAAAGAATATTACATTTCCTTTGGCTTCTTTTGCCATAACGTTTCTTGCCGGCGGACAACCTAGGTTTTTGTCGGATTTTATCAATTTTACATCGGGAAAGTTTGTTTCTATCATTTCCACTGTATTATCGCTGGAATTATTATCCAAGACAATAATCTCATAATTTTTGTACGTCTGTTGATATACGGATTCAAGCGCTCTTTTTAATTCATTAACGCGATTCATCGTAACTATTGATACCGTAAAGAACACATCTTTCATATTTTTTTATCTCCTGTGAACACTAAATTTCCGATAGGCAGTATTATTGTCCAGAAAATTCTATTTGGTAAATCCGATATTAAAAAATAGTTTACGAACTGAACAATCATAACTAATGAAAAGAAAAACCAGAAATCATCCTTAGTTTTTTTATAATGTTTATAAGCTTTAAATAAAATAAGAAAATAGAAAAAAAGAAATAATCCCAAAATAATTATTCCGTTTTCCGCTCCGATTCCTAAAAAAGTATTATGCAAATATCTTTTACCTTATCCTTCGTCGATATATTTTAAAGATTCTTATTTGGAATTACCCAAACCTACTCCGAATATAGGATGATGTTTTATTATATCCAAACCGGCAATAAAAAGAATAAATCTCACAGCAATAGAGTTTTCTCCTTTTGTTATATTGGCTTTTTTTTGAGCGAAATTTTTCATATTTTCCATTCTGGAACTTAATTTGGATGTGCTTTCTTGATGTTTGATTACCGCTATGGCCGAGAAAATTAAAATGATCATAATAAACAAAGATAATAGTTTACCTTTTATATCCAATTTGGTCATTTTACTAAAAAATGTAACCATAATTATAATTGTAAGAGTGATAAAACCCATTCTTGAACCGGTGAGTACAATTCCTAATATTGTAAAAATAACTGTTATCAAAACAAATAATAATCTTATTAAATTCTTTTTTTCATTAAAAACGTAATATAAAGAAAAAGGCAACAAGGCGGCAAATCTTGATGCGGTAAAATTTGTCTCTGCTCCTAAAATACTAGAAGGACGTCCAACCTTTAAAAAATCTTTATACGAATCCATGTTCACTATTTTTAAGAGTTTTGTAATTTTTAAATAATCGGTAAACATTGTAATGGTAGATATAAATAAAATTATGGAAATTATAAATGAGATTTTGAGTTTTGTCTTTTTATCGAAGTCTATGGTATAAAGAATGTTGTAGGAAATAAGAAAAATTAAAAATAGAGAGATTAGTCTAACCAATACAGTATAGTTTCTGGGTTCCAAACCGATAAAGAGAAAAGCGGTATAAAAAATCAAAAAGGGGAAGTAGTATTTTGGAATATAAAATATTTTTTTGTGTATTAGATCAAAAAATACAACAAAAAGTATAGGTAATAAAAAAATTCTGTATAAAGACACGGGAAAGCTTCCGAAAAAGATATTAACATTTTCAAAAAGAATCATTATAATGAAAATAAGATATAAAAAAAGATAAGTTAGTTTTAATTTGTGATTTGTTTGTTCCAATTTCATATCGGTCTCAGTTTATTCCTAACATAAGATAAATTAAAGATATTTATAATAACACCGTGAACGGATAAAAACTTAAAAACGGTAATAGAATCTTTGCCTAAATAATGAAGTATAACCAGCAGTCCGATTCTGGTAACAAAAATAGTTATTTGTAAAATGAGGAAGTATTTTTGCAAATTTAAAACCGGAACTATAACCGTGGCGGGAGATGCCACCAGTGTTGCGGCTAGCCAAGGAAAGATATATCCGGCAATTTTTCCGGTGGTTTGCCATTTGTCCCCGAGTAATAAGGAATAGATATTTTCACCCCAAAAGTATAAAATTACTATGGGAATTATCACGACAAAAAACAAAGTAAATGTTATTTTGGTAAAATCGGTTAGTAATTTTTTTCTATTTGATATAAATTCCGAAGCTCTTTGATAATAAACGGTTTGAAATGTATTTCTAATCATTGTGATAGGAAGGTTTAATGTAGCGTTTGCCATAGAAAAAAAACCCAGAGTTTTTATTCCCCAATATCTGGAAATTAATAGCGATAATGTGCTAATGGAAAAAATATTTATAAATGTTCCGGAATTTAAAAAAAGAGGAAAATCTTTATATTTTACGGCAATACGTTTTATTTTTTTTAAATTTTCTTTTGTTGGCAATAAAATGTGCAGATCTGTTTTGTGGAAAAAAAATACGAAATTAGATATCGCAAAAGAAAGCAATCTTGAAATGAAAAGACCTACGTTTGATAACTTTAAAAAACCGAAAATTAATTTAAATAATGAGTTTAATGAAGATAGGGAAATATTGGAATAGTTTGATACCTTAAACTGTTTCCGTTTTGTTGTGATATTTATAAAAATTAACTGTAATCCGCCGAGAAATGTGAAAACAGGTAACAAAAATAGCCATGGTTTGATTTTTTCATTCCCGATAATACTACTTACTTTGGAGGGAAAAAGATTAAAAATCAAAACCGTAAGTAAAGAGGTGATTATCAATATATAAAAGCTTAATGAAATTACATGTTTTTCTTCTTCGTCATTTTTTGTGATGATGATTGCTCGTTCGTATTTTAAAGTTCCGATAAGAATTAACACGTTAAAAACCGCTTGAAGTTGTGCAAATAGTCCCATTTGTTCGGGAGAATATAACCTTGAAATAATCGGGTAAGACAAAACCAATATGATTTGATTTATCAGATTACCCGATAATATTATCCCGAAGTTATGTATAAAAGAATCTTTAACAATCTTTTTAAAAAGAGACATAACTTATGATTTTTGTGTGCTTGTCTGTGAATCCAAAATCAATATAAGAGATAAAAGTAATAAAACATATAAAAATGTAACAGCTATAACAATCAAAGCTCTTTTCGGTTTAAATTTTAGTTCCGGTCGTACGGCTCTATCGATTATTTGAAATGTCGGTAATTTTTTGATTTCTTCTATTCTTGCCTGCTCATATTGAGGAGCTATAAATTCCAAAAGTTGGCTGTAAAATTCTATCATTCTTTTTAAGCGAACATAAGTTAATTGTGCGGATGTAAGGTTGGTTAAATCAAGATAAATATCGTTGCCCTTTTTCATAAAATTCTTTTTATAGGTTTCGTTAAGAAGTGCAATTTCTTTTTTTAGGTTTTCTATAAGGAGATTGTCATTATTGTATAAATTTTGTTTGATTTTCAATTGTATTTTTTTAGAATCTATTGTTGCTCGTAACTTTGCCGCATTTTCAATGGTATATTGCACCTGATCCGAAATACTGATAATATCGTTTTCCTTCATAAAATCTTTCATTTTTTCTTCATAATATCGAAGGCTGTCTTTCACTTCTACCAAACGTTTTTCCAAAAAAATTCTGTTTTGTTTGGCACTACTATTTGCCAGGGTGATATTCAAGCTATCCAAAGCATCAATGGAATAATTTACGATATCGGCAACCAAATCCTGATTTTTCAGTTCCATAGAGATAATTATCTGATCTTCGTCGCCGGTTTTTACTTTGAATTTTTTTCTTAATAATTTTATGGCAGTGTCTTTATACTTTAATTTATTAAGCTTTTGAAAGTGGAATTTCGAATTAATCAATTCCAAAATTTTTCTGCTTTTTAAGATGGTCAATAATGAGTTTTGTTCGGAGTTGGAACCTAAAAATGCACCGAAACCGAAAGCTTTAATCGTGGAAGCAATACCACCGCCGGACGAACCTTGACTGTTATTCGGTAAAATAATTGCTTCGGCTTTGTAACTTTTGGGTAAAATTAATGTGATTCCGGCTGTTATTATCGCCACAAGTAGGGTTGTTAAAATTATTAATGTTCTTTTTTTCCAAATTATATTAAACAGATCAAATAAATTAATTTCATCGTTTTTCATGGCTAATCCTTTACTTTATTTTAAGTTCAGCAGATTTTTATTCATAGGTATTTTTGTCAATTACAAATTGTCCTTTGAAATATTGTCTTTTTAAGATGTAAAAAAACGGGTTTTACAATTTTTTTTTAATAAATCAAAGGGAATAATGCTTATAAAGTAATCATAAAATATCTTGGGATTTGGTCGTTATTATATTAATGAATTTTTGTCGCTAATTAATTTCTTTACATATTGCAGTATGATTTTTTGTGTGTTTATTAAATATTATGAAATAATTTTACAAAACAAAGGGGATTAAATGGATAAAATTATTTTGGAACCGATCGGGATAATTCATTCGCCTTTTACTTCGCCAAAAGGTACACCGATACAGCCTACAGCGGGGAAGAATCTAAAAGGTTATGCCGTTGTTTATGAGAAATATCTAAAAGGCTTGTCCGATTTGGAAAAATTTTCTCATATATATCTTATCTATTATTTTCATCTATCCGAAAAATCGGATTTGCTTGTAAAACCCTATATGGACAATAAACTTCACGGTGTTTTTTCTACCAGAGCACCGTCTCGTCCCAATCCGATAGGATTATCAATTGTCAAATTATCAAAAATAGAAAAAAATATCGTTTATTTTGAGGATGTGGATATTTTGGACGGCACACCGCTTTTGGATATCAAACCTTATGTCCCCGAATTTGATATTAGAGATGTTCAAACCAAGGGGTGGTTGGAAAATAATGTTCATAAATTGCCTAATGCCAAAGATGACGGCAGATTTTTAAAAAATACCAAAAAATAGTAAGCAAATTATACAACAAACGTTTTTTATAAGTGAAAAACATTATTAAAGTAATAACTATATCAATTTAAAAAGAAAGTCCGCCTTAATTTATGATAAACGGCTATAAAATTTGACGATAAAACAAGGTAAAATATTTTGGCAAAAAAATAATAGGAGGATTTGAGATATGTTTCCCGGTGGAAAAAAAGGAATGAAAGATTTGATGAAACAAGCAAAAAAAATGCAAGAAGAACTGCAAAAAGCACAAGAAGAAGCCGCAAATTTGGTAGTGGAAGCAACATCCGGCGGTGGCATGGTAAAAGTAAAAATGAATGGTAAAAATCAACTTCTTAGCATAAAGATAGATCCCGAAGTCATCGACCCCGATGATGTGGAAATGCTCGAAGATTTAATCGTTGCCGCTGTTAACGAAGCTATTGTTAAAGTAAATAAAGAATCCGAAAGCAGACTTTCTAAGGTTACGGGCGGGTTAAATATCCCCGGTCTTTTCTGATAATGCCGTTTGATTTACTAAATAATCTGATAGCAAATCTAAAAAAATTGCCCGGCATTGGGGAGAAAACCGCCAGAAGAATGGCTATGCACATCCTTACCATGAACAAAGAAAGTGCACTTCAAATAGCCGATTCTATCAAAACTACGGTTTTATCATACAAAAGATGTAGCATTTGTAATATGCTTTCCGAAACCGATCCGTGTCCCATTTGTAGCGATTCGAAACGGGATAATGATAAATTATGTATTGTGGAAACAACACAAGATGCACTTCTGATTCAAAATACTCACGAATACAAAGGGAAATTTTTTATATTGGGAAAATTACTCTCACCTCTTGAAGGTATCGGTCCCAAAGAAATAAGTTTTTCAAAATTACAAAGAATGATTGATACACACGATTTTAAAGAGATTATTTTGGCTCTTAATCCTTCCGCAGAAGGCGAAACTACTATTAGTTTTATCTACGAGAATCTAAAAAGTCCGAATTATGAAATTACCAGATTGTCCACGGGTTTACCCTTTGGCGGCGATATAGAATATATAAACACAATGACTTTGGTTGATGCTTTAAGAAGAAGATATAAATTGGATTGATATGTTCACGGGATTAATCGAAGAAGTCGGCGAAATAATCGGAATTACCAAAATTGGCTTAAAAAGATATTTCGATATCAAATGCTACAAGATATCGAAAGATATTAAAATAGGCAGTAGTGTGGCTTGTGACGGTATTTGTCTTACGGTTATTCAAAAAAACGATGATTCTATCAAAGTGGAGGCAATGAACGAAACCCTTTTTAAAACAACCGCAAAATTTTGGGATATTTCCACAAAAATAAATCTCGAAAGAGCGGTGAAAGCCAATCAAAGATTGGAAGGACACTACGTTTTGGGGCATGTGGATACGGTAGGACAAATTAATAGCAAAACATTTATAAATGATACACTATATTTGGAGTTTATCGTAGATGAAAAATTTTACCCGCTTATTGTTCCGCAAGGTTCCATTGCCATAAACGGCGTAAGTTTAACCATTGCCAAACTAAAAGATTATAGCTTTATGGTGGCTCTCATCGGTCATACGATAGAAAATTCAAATTTGAGATTGGCAAAAGAG
>CAZUGB010000184.1:0-27192 GCA_964619925.1 uncultured Candidatus Cloacimonadota bacterium | reverse complement strand
TTATTCTTTTTATTGATTTTTTAATAACTTATAAAATCGGTTAATGGTTGATATTTTTTTTTGTGATATAATGGTTTTGATAATTTTCTTTAAAATTTGCAAAAAAAAAGAGGAATGACAAGCATTCCTCCAAAAATATTTTTATCTTTTTCTTATTATCTCGCCTTCGGCAAGCACCAGCTTCGGATAAGCCGCTAATGACAATGGTTCTTTATCCCAAACCAATATACTTGCCAATTTCCCCTGAGAGATTGTTCCCAATTTATCATCTATTTTCAAAATCTTTGCGTTTTTATACGTGATAAGCGAAATAGCTTCATAATCTTTCATTCCATGAATTAAAAAATACTTCAAAGAATCCCTAAGATTATATGAATAAATTACTGGATGATCGGTCATTAATCCGTAAAAAGCATTGGATTCCATTAATAATTTGGCATTTTGATAGTAAGCGTGTTTTAGTTCCACTTTGTAACCCAAAGAACCTAATGGTCCGTACACAACGGGAATATCGTTTTTTGCCAATTCATCAAAAACTTCTTTGTGAAAAACATCTCCGGTATGGTCGGCGGTTATTTGCAAGTGATACTTATTTTTCAAATGGATAAGATACATTACGTCATCTTCTTTGTGTACATGAATTTTAATTGTTTTGCCTCCGAATAAAATATCCGCCAAAGCCTTATCTTCGGGAGAAAAATCATATTCATATTCTTTGTTGATAAATTCTTTTTCTTTGATATATTCATCTTCCGAAATATCTTTTTTCTGTTTCTTTTTATCCAACTCCAATAATTTTTTTTCTTTTGCCAAACGGGATTTTTCATATTTCCGAATAATGGAATCAAATTTTTCTTCAAGCATGGCATAAACGCCCATTCTTGTAGTAGGTCTAACACCTTTCCAATTTGTCGTTGAGCGAGGATTGTAGCCAAGAGCCATTTTATAACCGTAATCTGCATATTCCACATCTTTTATTGTTTTTGCATAATGTTTTATTACTTTTGCCTTTCCGCCGACCAAGTTTCCACTACCCGGAACAATACAGCTATATAAAACACCGAAATCAATTGCATCTTGAAAAGCTCTATCATCCATATAAATACTATGAATAGGATTGTTTAAAGGATTAAATTGAGAGATTTCATCATTAGCTTCCGATTCGTTATAGGGTTCGCCTTCTCTGTCCATTCCAATGTGAGAATGCGCATCTATAAATGCGGGCGTAACTACACCTTCATAATCAAAATAATCTTCTTTATCGGAAATTTTACCAATTGTATCACCCTCGATAGTAATAAACTTGTTTTCATACTTTTTTAGACCGTCATACAAGATATTTGCCTTGATAATAATTTTTTTTGCCATAATTTTTCCTCACATTTATTTAATTTTTTGTATCCAAAAACCGTTTATATAAGAAAAAGTATCTTTTATTTTATTTCCGATTTTTTTTGCGGATTCTTTTGAATAAGTTTGAGCCAATCTTAATCTATAAAAAGTTTTTCCATCTTTTGTAGTTGTGGAAAGTTCCGTTTCGTAACCTTCGGAAGATAATTTCCTTTTGATTTCTAAAATCTTATCGTAATTTGTAAGAGATATAAGCTGAACGGCATAATCACCTGCGGTATAATCTTCTTGGGCATTTTTCGGGATAAATTTGTATTCTTTATATTCGGGTTTTTCATTTGCTTTGTTTGTTTGTTCTTCCGTTTGTTCCGTTTGTTCGTTTTGTAAATCCGCGGTGTTATCCGTAAATACGGTATCTGCTGTTTCCACATTAAGATCCGGCGCCTTTGCCTTTTGGCTTTTCTTAGAACATCCCCATACCAACACAAATAATATAAGCATCAATAAAACCGACTTTTTCATTTTTCCTCCGAAATATCTATTTTAATTTCGTTATTTTTATTGTTCCTATCAATTTGTTATCCGCCTTGATTTTACAAAGGTATATCCCGTTTGCCACATTTTTTCCGAATTTATTTTTGCCATTCCAAATCGAATAAGGTAAATGCGAATTTTTATCATTTGGTTTCAAATCGGTTATTTTTTGACCTTTCAAATTATAAATTTCAAAATTATAGTTTATTACGCCTTTGATTGCCGTTTTTAGCTCAATTTTTGTGGTTGAAACAAAAGGATTGGGAAAAGCTTTTAACGAAGTAGCTTCCACTATTTGATTTTCGTCGGTATTTGCATTGGAATCTATTACAAAATCCCAAATTCCTCTGCCGTATGTGGCAAATCTCGCTGTTCTAACGGAAGGAATATAATCCACACCCCAATATGTTTGGTCCGGAGCCGTGATACCTTCTATTGATTGCCAAACTTTTTGTTCTTGCGATAAATCACAAACATAAGGTCCTACTTCCGTGGCGGCAAACAGATAATTATCATCTTCGGTGATTGCAAGTTCAAACACCAAGGTATTAGGCAAGCCTTCGTCCATAGCTTCAAAAGTTACACCATGATCATAAGAAACATAAACAGCCGAATTGGAATATCCGCTTCCTCCTATGTAAACGGTTTCGCTATTAATTTCAGATGCTTCGATTGTGGAGCCGTAGAAATAATGCGAATGAGGAGCATTGAAAGATTGTGTTTCTTCCCAAGTAACTCCACCGTCCGTAGAAAAATAAAATTTCCCGTTTTTGGTAAGAACGTACCTATAGTTTGTATTTAGTTTTGAATATCCCATAGCGGAAATGAAACCGCCTAAAAAGTTATAACTCTCCTCTTCGGCAGAGAGAGAACCGTTATTATATGAGATATGTGTTAAGTGATAGCCACTGTTTGTTCCACCGCCTCCCAGATAGACTTTTGTCGCGTCCAAAGGATCTTCCATAATCGGCGGCATCCAAAGAAATCCATTTCCGGAAAAATCAATCGAATAGAAAACCGTGGGATTTTGATAATTGGGATAATAAATCACAAATCCGGGATAAACCGCCCAAAAACTTTCACCCCCGTCTCCCGAAACAAGATGTCCGTAGTCTCCGCTGATTAATTGAGTAAAATCGGCAAGTTGATTATCGCCATTTGTAGAAAGTTGTAATCCTTGATCTTGCGCACCTGCAAAAACCACTGCGGGATTAGATCGATTTGAATAGGTAGAATAGTACTGACTAACTCTTAAACCGCTTAATGAAATATTTAAAACACTTTGCAAATTATCCGAAGATATAAAGGTGCCACCATCTGTTGAAATAATATCATATTCGATAACACCTTCAAAAACGATAGGTTTTATTTCCGGTACATCGGCATGAAGCTTATGTTCCATATCGTTGTAATAATCCCACCAATTGTTCACTTTAACAAAACTATCTCCGCCGTTAAAACTTCGATAGCATTCCATTCCGCCGGCATAAACTTTCATAGGGTCGATAGGCGAGCAAGAAAAACTGTTTTTTGTGAAAGGGACCAAATAATCATTATTAATTTGACTTGTAAATACCCACCTGTTACCACCATCTTCCGAACGATACACGAATGCGCTGGAATTTGCCCGATACATCACATAAAGATATCTGTTACCGTTATTAAAATTTCCCGTGAGAATAGCTTTGGTAATGGAAGAATTGCCAAAATCCAAATCCAAAAAAGCCACATCATTTATGTTATTTTCAGAATCAATATGATGAAGAGCGTTATTTTCAATTACAAAAAGTTCGTTTTCATTATCGAGCCACATATCAAATCCATTTTCACTAACCGTAAATATTGCTATACTTTCAAAATTTTGGATTTGTTTATTAAATTTATAAATTCTTGTTAAGGCACCGTCGCTTTTGGCTACAAACATAGTACTATCATTTTTAATAATGGCTCTGATGATATTTCCCGAACCGGAAAATCCCTGATAGGCATCCCAAGAAAGACCGTTGTTATCAGTATAATAAAGTACTGCGGGATTTCTTTGGGCTACCACTATTCTGGTGGTGTCTCCCATATGAATCGCTTTTACGGCTTGGATATCATTAAATTGGATATAATCGTTTATAGAGTTTGTCCAATTGCCATCCAAAGTACCTACCCAAATATTCCCGCCTTGAGATGCTCCGTACAAAACACCCGTAGAATAATCATAATCTACGGTAAGCATTCTACCAGCAAGGTTGTTACTTCCTAATTCCACCCAATGGCCTGTGATGTCTCTGAAATTTTCTTTGTAGGTTTTTCCTTTTTTTAGCTCTCCGCTTTCAGCCAGAGCTTTTCGCTTTTGTAATTTTTTTTCGTTCTTTATTTGACGGGTTTTAGCGTCTATCTTTCGCCAATCTGTTCCGGGTGCGGCTTTATGCATCTCTTCAATCCACTGTTTTCTGTGTAGTTTATATATTTTTTTGGCGTTTTTCATTAGCATATATTCAGTTGGTTTAGGTATTTTTTTGGGAAAATTGATAAAAATTGATACAATCACAATTAACAATACAAAAATTTTAAATTTCATTATTACCTCCGTAATCAAATCGGAATTTTTCACCGTATGTTATTTAGGCAAGAATTTTTTTGTTTTGCAATCAAACAAATATTTTCCGCTTGATTACTCGAATATAGTTTTGTATTTACTACTTAGAATTAGTTTTTTATCTATTCTTCTTTAAGATACTTTCTATAACGGCTTGAATTGGATTTTCCCGTTTTTAGTTTTCCCAAACTGATTACTATATCCACTTTTCCGCCTCTCGGTATCAAATCGTCCGCATAAGGTTGAGAATAGATAATTTTTCCTTTCGGAAGATCCTTTGAATATTGATATTTCTTCTTCCCGAGAAACAGACCGGCATTTTCCAATTTTATTTTTGCTTCGCTAGCCGAGAGGTTATCCAAATAGGGTATTCTTACAAGTTCGGGACCTTTGCTTACAACAAGTTTTACCGTTCTGTATTTTTTTATTTTGATTCCTGCATGGGGTTCTTGTGAAATAACTTTATCTTTGGGAATATCCTTACTATTTATATATTTATCCACCTTAGCGTATAATCCGTTCTTTTTACAAATCTTTACAGCGCTATTGAAAGTTTTGTTTACTAACATAGGGGTAACAACTTCATTTTTGTGAGCAACTACTATTTTCATAATAATGTTCATAGAAACAAAGCCGAGAATAAATACTATCAGTAAAAGGATAATTGATAACAAAATCGCTTTAAGATGCACAAGTAAAATATTTTTTTTCTTTTTCTTCTTTCTTGCCATATTAACCTACCCTATTTTTTGCATTTTTGCCGCAAATGCTCCGTCCAAATTATGTTTGAACGGTAATACTTTCAAAAAACCTTGTTCCGTGAATCTTTTATCGACAATGGATTCTGCGGGAACCAATCTGAATTTGGGATGCTTATTCAAAAATCTTTTTATTTGTTCTTCGTTTTCCATAGGATTTAATGTGCAAGTACTATAAATAAGATAACCTTCTTTTTTTACGAATAATGCCGCTTTTTCCAAAGCATTTTCCTGTAATTTCAAAAGCTCTTTCATGTTTTGATTTTTTTGCCATCTCAGTTCGGGTTTTTTTTGAAAATTTCCCCAGCCGCTACACGGTACATCAATAAGCACGTTATCATATGCCGGCGCCACAGGTCCGTATAAAAAGGCATCTTCCTTTATTATTTTTATTGAATTTAATTGAAGTCTGGCGATATTTTGTTTTAATAATTTTACTTTATGCGGAAATTTTTCCACGGCAATTACTTCACCTTCGTTATGCATCAATTCGGCGATATGTGTGGCTTTACCTCCGGGTGCGGCAAATAAATCAAGTACGGATTGACCTGATTTTGGTGCAACCAAAAGCGAAACCAAACCCGCCGAGGGATCTTGCACCGAATACAAACCGTCACCAAAAACTATATCATGTAAAAATTCCGAAGGCTCTTCCGCATAAAAAAAGTTATCCACTCCGTCAAGTTCGATATATCTCATTCCTTTCTTATCGAAATATGAAAAAAGTTCGCTTCGACTTGTGAGATAGGTGTTTATCCTAAAATAGAATCTTGAAGGTTTATTAAAATATTCACACATTTTTTCGGTGTTATCAAAACCCCACAATTCAATCCATTTTTCTATCAATCGGGCATCAAAAGAATAATAAAAACTTAAAAATTCGGCATCATCTTCGGGAAAATTAATTTTTTCTTTATTTCTAATATATTCTCTTAAAACGGCATTGATAAATTTTGAAGTGCCTTCTCCGAATAATTTTTTGGCAATGTTAACCATCTCATTCACAATGGCAAAATCAGGTAAATTATCCATAAAAATAAGTTGATATAATCCCAAATATAGCAGGATTTTTACTTTTAGCGGTGTTTTGGAAAACTTCTTTGGATCCACGAAATTTTTTGCCACATATTCGAGATGGAAATACATTTTTATTGTGCCTTTTACAAGTGAGTACAAAAGGCTTTTGTCTCGTTGGGAATTTTTTAATTTTTTTGCCGTTTGATTAAGCAATTTATCCGAGAAATTATTTTTTAATAATACCTTACAAATTATACTGTTTGCTTCTTGTCTTATATTAATCATTTTTTTCTTTTGTTATACAGATATTTTATGGATAGTTTTATAAGTTCTTCCACGGTTTGCGGATAATCGGTTTTTGCTATCATATTAAAAATTTTTTTTATCTCGCTAAGTTTATATCCCAGTGTAATAAGAGCCGATTCGGCTTCAATAAACAGATTTTGATTATTTAGAGATGTATTGGCGGGTAAAGTATATTCGGCACTCGGTTTTACTTTGTCTTTTAATTCGACAACCAACCTTTCAGCGGTTTTTTTACCGATACCCGGCACAGTTTTTATCAAAGATACATCATTGGATAAGATAGCGTTTGATAAATCTTTTGCAGATAAAACGGATAAAATGGAAATCGCTGTTTTGGGACCTATTTTTGACACGGTAATAAGTTTTTTAAAAAGTAATTTTTCTTCTTCGGAAATAAAACCGAACAATCTGAACCCTTCCGTATCGGAAACATTAAGGTGAACAAAAAGAGTTATTTCTTTGCCAAGATCCGGTAATTTATCATAGGTAAGAACCGGTATAAATATCTCATATCCGATGCCGCCGGTTTCCACAATAGCAAGTGTAGGTGATTTCGCAATCAGAGTCCCTTTTATAAAAGAAAACATTTTTTAAAATTCCAATTTATACTTATTAAAATGACACAAAGCTACGGCAAGTGCGTCGGCTTCGTCATAAGTTTGAGGTTCCACTTTCATATCCAAAATTTTAGAAACCATATATTTTACCTGTTCTTTGGAAGCATTTCCGTTACCTACAACAGAATTTTTTATTTCTCGCGGAGAATATTCAAAAAGTTTTAAATCAAACTTTGAAGCGGCAAGTAGAATCACACCCCTTACATGTCCCAAAATAATTGCCGAACGAACATTTTTTCCGAAAAAAATCGATTCTATGGCTACATGTTGCGGTTTGTATGTTTCTATCACATTACAAATTTCATCGTAAATAAGTTCTATTTTTTTATTCAAGGCAAGAACATTTCCCGCTTTTATTGTTCCGCATCCCGCGGCTACAATCTGTCTTTTTTGTACTTCTACAATCGAATAACCGCAATTAATACTTCCGGGATCAACCCCTAAAATTATCAATTTTCAGCAATCCTATCCAAAACTTCATCTGAAATTTCAAAATTGGCATACACTTTTTGAACATCGTCCAAATCTTCCAATTTCTCGATTAATTTTAGCAATTTTTCCGCTACATCGTCGGCATTTACGGTGTTTTTCGGTATTCTGGTAAGTTCCGCTTTTTCTATTTTATAACCTTTTTCTTCCAAAGCTTGCATAACGGAATGCAATTCCGAATAGGGGGTGAGAACTTGATAAAAATCATCTTCGTCGGTAACCACATCGTCCGCTCCGGCTTCAAGCGCATCCATCATTAAATCATCTTCTTCCACGCCTTCTTTCGGAATGGTAATTTGTCCTTTTTGTTCAAAAATCCAACTAACTGAACCGCTTTCACCGAGGTTTCCACCGTATTTTGAAAAGATATGTCTTACTTCGGAAACGGTTCTTTGTTTGTTATCGGTAAGAGTTTCCACGATAATAGCCACACCGTTGTGTCCGTAACCTTCATAAGTATAAGCTTCGTATTGAGCACCTTCTATTTCACCTGTTCCTCTTTTGATGGCTCTTTCTATGTTTGAATTGGGCATATTGGCTTTTCTTGCCGCATTAATTGCCACACGCAATCTGGGATTTGTTTCGGGATCTCCGCCGCCTTCTCTTGCGGCAATAATAATTTCCTTTACCAATTTGGTGAAGAGTTTTCCTCTTTTTGCGTCAGCCGCTCCCTTTTTATATTTTATCGAACTCCATTTATTGTGTCCTGACATTCTATCCTCCGATATAAAAATTGCAAAAAGGGCGGCATCAAACCGCCCGTAAAATAATCTAATTTTCGTTAGCTTTTTCTATTACTTTTTTGGCTATATCTTCGGGAACCTTTTCAAAATGTGAAAATTCTTGGATGAATCTTCCACGTCCTTGAGTTAATGATTTTAATGCGGGGAAATATCCGAATAATTCCGCCAAAGGTAATTGAGCATTAAGAATCTGTTTTTTACCCTTTTGTTCCATACCGATAATTTTACCTCTTCTGGTGGAAATATCTCCCATTACATCACCCATATATTCCGACGGAATAATGATTTGAACTTTGTGAACAGGTTCCAATAAAATCGGTTTAGCCACTTCGAAAGCTTTTTTCAAACATTGCCAAGTAGCAATTTTAAAAGCCATTTCCGAAGAATCCACATCATGATAACTACCAAAGTAAACTTCCACTTTAATATCCACGATAGGATTTCCCGAAACGATACCTTTCTTTAAAATTTCCTGAAGACCTTTTTCTATGGCCGGTATGTATTTACTTGGGATAGTACCGCCGACAATGGAATTTACAAATTCAAAACCCGCACCGCGAGGTAATGCGCTTACTTTGAAATAAACTTCGGCATATTGTCCCTTTCCACCGGTTTGTTTTTTGTGTTTATAACTTACATCGGCAAAACCTTGAATGGTTTCTTTGTAAGGAACGGTAGGTGTGGTAAATTCCGCATCGATTTTGTAGCGAGATTTCAATCTTTTTTGAACAAGCCCTATCTGCAATTCACCCAATCCGGAAATTACATTTTCGCTTGTTTCGATATTCATTTCCAATTTCATTGTGGGATCTTCTTCAAGAAGCTTTGATAATGCCGAGCCGATTTTATCTTCGTCGGATTGATTCAAAGCTTTTACGGCTTGCCAATAAACCGGTGTGGGAAGTTCGATTTTCGGATAGCGGAATTGTTCTCCGATAGCTACGATTGAATTATAGCTTCTCATTACTTTCACTTTTACCAATCCGCCAATATCACCTGCGGCTATTTCGTCGGCATCAAAACGATGTTTGCCTCTAAAGAAATACATCGAACCGATTCTGTCTTTTCCGTCTTTTTCGGGGATATATACTTCCATACCGCTTTTCAATGTTCCCGAAAAAACTCTCACATAGGCAATATCACCAAGATTAGGATCGGTAAATGACTTGAATACATAACCGAAAATTTTGCCGTCCGGTGAAGCTTTTAATGTTTTTATCTCACCTTTTTCTTCGATAGGAACTTCGTTTTTATCATCGGGTGAAGGGAAATAATCGTTTATTGCGTTCATTAATTCCACAATACCGATATTTTCGGAAGCCGAAGTAGCAAAAACAGGCAAAATTATTCCGTCTTTTATTCCTTTTTTTACACCTGCCAAAAGTTCTTCATGTGACAACTCGCCATCTTCGAAATATTTTTCCAAAAGGGCATCGTCTGTTTCCGCAACGGCTTCGGTGATAGCCATTTTCGCCTCTTCCACGGCATCTTGCATATCAGCCGGAATTTCCGCTACGTTTCCCTTTATGTAGGCTTTTCCTTTTACTACGTCAATTACACCCTCGAACTTATTTTCCGCTCCGATAGGTAAAAACATTGGAACGGGATTCAAATCGGAATTTTCTTTTATTATTTCCAAAGATTTAAAGAAATCCGCTCCTTCGTTATCCATTCTGTTAATGATAAGAGCTTTGGAATTGTGTTTTTCAAACAATAATTCGATGGATTGTTCAAAGGTAACATCAAAAGGTGAAATTGCGCTACTTACAAAAAGCAACGTTTCCACAGCCGTAGAAGCGGCAATTTGTTCATTTGCAAAATCACTGGAGCCGGGTGTATCAATTAAATTGATTTTTTTATGATTCCATTCAAATTGAGCCAAACCCAATGCCATAGACATCTTTTTTTGAATCTCTTCGGCATTATAATCCATCACGGTATTTCCTTCGTCAACCGTACCTACACGAGTAATCTGTTTTGCATTAAAAAGCATATGTTCGGCAATCGTTGTTTTTCCCGAACCTGTTGCACCTACTAATGCGACATTTCTGATATGTTTCATATCGTATTTTTTCATTTTTCCCCCAATTTATGCTATGTTACACAATATTTTATTTTTGAGCTATCCAAAAAAAAGGTAATTGTTTTCTTGTCAACAAACTACTTCTCAATTATGAATTTACCTATTTTTTTAGCGCTTTTTTTCGTTTCCAAAGATACCGCTTTTATTCTGTAAAAGTAAGTTCCGTTTGCTATCACATCACCATCTTCATCTCTACCGTTCCAATTTATTTGGTTATAATTTGCATCACATCCGAATGCCGAAAGATGTTTTATCTTTTTCCCCGTTATTGTATAAATGTCTATTGTCACGTTTGCGGCTTCGGACAATAAAAAAGTGATCATTCCGCCATCTTTTCCCATCGGATTGGGATAAACAAGATCGTCATATATTTGAATTTTGGAAGATTTCTTTACTTTGAAATATGTATCTTTTGAGCTCCAATCACCAAAATTGTCATAAGCAAAAACGGAGAGATTATACACTCCTTCATCAAGATTATTTAATTTATATTCCAGTTTTCCGGATGTAAACGAATTTTCATCATACTCAAAATTATTCGTCATATCGAATAAAATTTCTTTGTTTTGAGGCGTTATCATAAGTAATAAAATTTTTCTACCAGCCGCACCTGTGATATTGATACCGTTTTCATCACTAATTTCGGCATAGACCGTGGGAGAAGATGACACCGTGTCACCGGGTTTAAATTTTTCGGAATCCACCCAAATGGTAATATCGGGTTTTTGAGTACTAACCGAATCAACCGATGTGTTTAGAATTGAAAAAGGTGCTTTTGCGGAAAGAATTCTACTGTTGGTTTCTTCGTCATAGGTATAACAAAGTATTTTGGCACTTGGTCCGGCATTGGTTTCGTCCGGAACAATAAATCCGGCATCAAAACGATTGTCGTTTACGGTTACTTTTCCTTTATAAATACTACTCGGTTCCAAAGTATAATCCACACTATAAAAAATCGTGTCGTTTATCACATAATTATAGTTTGTGTAATTAACCCACTTGGGAGATTCATATACCCTAAGATCTCCTTCGTAATAATTCACGGTGGATTGAAAATTGCCATTTAGCAGACAGGTTTGACGTTTTGAAACATTATTACCCGTAAAATTAGAAAAATTTATCGCTCCTTTCAATTTGGGCGGAATAACTTCCAACAGAAGATTGGCAAACAGATTAAACAAACTGTCGTTTGAATAATTGGAACTATTCAATTTGGCGTATAAAATTGCTTCTCCCAAGTTATCAAATGTATTCAAATTAACCATTCGACTAAGAAGATTAAGAATAAAATAATAATTTGCACCCGGACCACATCCGCGAGAAGCGGTTACCGAGGCGATAGCTCCGCCATGTTCTCCGTATAAGATTCTTTCGCCGATACAATCGAAATTGGGGTTATCAAATTCTCCCACATTACAAGAACCTGCCACAAACAAAGGTAAATGCTCCTTGTTGTACAATCTTTCTATATCCGAACCTACAAAATATGATTCATCACCCAAAACATCATGATTGCCATGTCCGAGATACGTCCAAATCAATCTTCCTTCATTGATTCTTTTTATCAATTCGTTTGTAGCACCCGGTTTTGTATTATATTCATCAAGCGGATAATTAATTCCCAAAACCTTATCAATATCCAAAAGCGGAGATAAATTATTCTGTAATAATTGTGAATAATAAGTATGATTGAAAGTTCCCGAACCGCTCATACCTTCATAACCGCCACTGTGAAGTTCATCATCTGCCAATATCGTTATTTTGTTTTGCCACCATCCCGAAGGAAGTGATGTGAAATACTTCTCCATTCTTTCATAATAGATATCAAACTGTTGAGCGGATTTAAAAGGCAATCGGGAAACCGCTATCTGAGGTCGTTTAACATTTGCGGAAAAATTTGCAAAGTAATCATCTTTCCCTCCGCCGTCCGTTAGCATCTTATTTTTCGAATTGAGATTGTACCATTCGGAAAGAGTAATATCGTCAAACCCTATCAATCCCTCGTAAGTTCCTGTTCCGAGCAATATGAGATATTGCAATTTGGGGGTGTCCCAATTTTGATAAACATTTTGAACAAATTGTCGTATGGCATAAGGATCGGCATAACCTCCGGCATATTCGTTTACAATATCTTCCTGTTTTGCTATCACGGTTTTGGTGTTTAATTTTTCATTATGAAAATCGGCTAATTGCTCTGCCAACCCTCTAAATACCGAAGGATATATTATCAAACAATCCGTTTGCTCTTTCGATTTGTATTTTTTATCAAACCGTACCTTTTTCAAACTTTTTATATTATTTACACTCTTTCCTTTCAAGTTGATATTATTTCTTAACGGAAATTCGGAAAATTCACCGCCGAAAGTCAGCCAAAATATAGTGCTGCCTTGTTTTTTTCTATCATTATCGAAAGTATTTTCAAAAATAATCGAATTATCAACGATTTCTATGGGAATTTCCTTTTTTATATATTTGTTGTTTTTGTTCTTATACGTTTTAAAAAGTCTTATTGTTTTAAGGTCGGCAAATTCGGGTAAAATTTTTAGAACCGAAGAAGGTATTTTATTTATTCCGAAATTTTTAATCGAGAATTTATACCAAAAATCCGATTGTGAAAAATCCAATTTATCTATTTTAGTTTTTTTTATGGGATTTTGCCAAAATTTTGCCTGTTCGTAATTAATAAAAACAGCTTTTGAAACGGAGGATAGTTTGTCATCGAAATTTTTTGAATAGTCCGTATCACCGATTATTTTTATTTGCAAAAGTATTTTGCTATAAATTTTTATTTCGTTTGTATTTTTTCCGAAAATCACGGGAGATATTATTATAGGAACATATTCATAATGTCGGAAAACGGTTTTTTCTTTTTTTGTAATCGGGTTTTTGTAATAATTTTCATACTTTTGTTTATCAATAATATTTAGAAAATCGGTTGTTTTTTCGCCTTTAACGGGAGTAGGAGCAGGTAAAATCGGCTTTGAAAGACGTTTTGAGAACATTTTCTTATCCAAAATCGACAGATTTATATCACCGTTTTCGGGAACAATTACTTTTATTTCTTTTATAGGAAGCATAGGAGCTTTGGGTTCTCCGTTTAATTCCCAACTATCGGTTTTAAATGCGGTATAATCATCAAATTGTCTTATTTGATAATCGGAAAAATTTACCTCAAGAGTTATAAAATCTTTTGTTTTATTTATAATTTTTATGTTATCGGCAAAAAGTATAGTGCCAAATAAAAGCAGGGATAAAACGGTTATCAAAAACCTTCTCACTTCATTCTCCTTTTAAACGTTTTAGTCAAAAAATCAATCACTATAATCAATGTCAAACAGTAATTGACTTATTACAGATAGAGATAAAAATATCAAACCTGTTTTTCTCCCTCCTTATAACCGATTGCAATTCCTTTTTTCCCGTCAATTTTCAGAACCAACGGCTTTTGAACTCTGATATGTTTGAAAAATTTTGTTTCTTGTATAACCTCTTGTTTTTTTAGCCAATCCCAATCAATAAAATCTTTTGTTTTGGGAGCCACAGTGAAATATCCAACGTTGTTTGAGATAATATTATGGAAGAAATGCGTCCCCTGAGAAGAATCGATATTAAAGTCATCAAGAGCAACTTCGATAATAACTTTTGCCTTATTTATCTGAGCCCATTTTACCGGAATACCCAAAAATCTGTCTCGTGTTCCCCATCTGCCGGGACCTATCAAAATATATTCATGTTTTTCTTCTTTCATCTTTTGGTTTATCTCATCTATTTCATTCACCATTTCTTGCGTTTTGGTTTTATCGAAATTATCATTATCCACATACACAATATCATAAATACCGGTATAAATACCATTCCCCATACTATGATATGTTAGCAGGAACAAATCTTTAATATTTATTTTATCCAAATCAATATGGATTTCTTTTGTGTCCACCGTTAAAGGACGTATTTGCAAAATATAAAAAGCCGGTTTTTTATTTTTCTTTCCGGGATGAGCATCCAATTCAACGGCAAACTCAATTTCCACGGGACACCCCATGGCATGAGAACCTATTTGTAAAATATCATGCACAATTTCCGCAAGAGGAAAAGCGTTGTGCTTTAATAATCCGGCAAAAGTTATCACCTTGGGACCTTTCATATAAGGATTTGCTATAAGCGTACCGCTATAATAATCCCAAACCGAAGCTATATTATTTAAAACACCCATTCGTTCGGCATCTTTTATCCCCAAACGCGCATAAGTAATATCTTCTCCTTTGGACAAATCAAAGTCATCTTTGGATAAATCCACAGCCCAAAATTCTGTTTGCGAGGTTTTTAATAACTCTTCTTGTGGCAGAATATCCACTTTTGGATATGCGGGACAAAATTTAAAAGAGGCATCTCCTTCCACCACACTTTTACCCATCCCCAAAGCTATCGTGGCAATACCGTCGGAATTTTTCAAATATGATATCGGATAATAGTTATATGATTGCGCAACACCCGATATATGCGGAAAGAAATATTTTTCATGAGTGCAACCCGCTATTTCCTGAATGATTATCGCCATTTTTTCTTCTTCCAATTTGAAATTAATTGTTTCGATATATTTTCTGGTATTTTCCATAAAAACAGAGGCATAAACCAATTTTATCGCCTCGGTAAGATGCTTTAATCTAATTTCAAGTTTTTCGCTGATATTTGGAATCATAAAAGTTTCGTAAACACCGGCAAAAGGTTGCGTTTGAGAATCTTCCAAAAGAGCGGACGAACGAACGGCAAGAGGATATTTTATTTTTTTCAAAAGCACACCTAACCTGTATAGTAATTGTTCGGATAGTTTACCTTGAAGAAATATCTTTTTTATCTCTTCGTCGGATTTGGTTGTTAGAATTTCGTAATCTATTTTATTTGTTGCCAAAAACTCATCAAATTCGTCGGTTCCGATTACAAATGTTTGCGGTATTTTAACGGAAATATCCTTATAATATTTTTCAAATTCCATTGAAATGATAAGCGTATTCAAAAAAGCAAGACCTCTGCCTTTACCTCCCAAAGAACCTGTTTTTAACCTTACGATACTCTCTTCCATATCCAAAAGGTTCGGATTAAAATCTATAATCTTGCCACGGTTTTTTAATTTTCTTACCGTAACGAAAATATTTATCAAAAATTCGCGTAGTTCCTTTGTTGTTCCAAAATCTTCCACCTTCATAGGTTGGATATATTTTGCGGCTAAAAATTCTCCGTGAGCCGTTAGCCACGCCGAAAAGTGATTATTTTTGCTATGATACAAAAGCGATTCATCCGGAATTGATTTTAACATCTCTTCAAATTCGCTCATTGTATGCGCTCGCGCTATTTCATTTCCGTTTTCATCTCTGAAAACAAAATCCCCGAAACCCAAGTTTTTAACTATAAAGTTTTCTATATCTTTCAATAGAGTTTTCGAATATTTATTCAGAAACAACACACCCAATTCATTTGCCTTTTCTCTATTCGATTCTTCGGAAGATTGTAGCATTATAGGACCGTTATAATGATCTTTTTGCAAATATTTTATCAGTTTTACACCCGCTTCATTATCCGGAATGCCGTTTACGGGATATTTCGTATCGGAAATCACCGTTATGATATAATCTTTGTAATTTTTATATATCTCCAAGGCATCTTCATAATTATGACATAATATCACCTTGGGTCTGGCTCTGAATCGAAGCAATTTGTTTTTGTCGGTTACCTCTTCGGTTATCAGTTTGTGAGTTTGCATCATTACCTGTTTGTATAAAAGCGGTAAAAACATTGAATAATATTCCACACTGTCTTCGATAAGCAAAATTACTCTCACCAAATTTCTTTTGGTATCGTTTTCAAGATTCCACCTGTCTTCCACAAGTTTTACCATTGCCAAAAAAAGCAACGTTTCACCGTTCCACACAAATACATCATCTATTTTTTTAAGAAGGTTATATTCCACTTTTATTACATCGTTTCTAATATTCAAAAGCAACAAAACAGGTATGTCGGGTTTTCTTTTTTTTATTTGATCCGCCAATTCACAAGGACTTATATCGCCTATGCGTAACATCGTAATAACCAAATCAAAATGATAATCGTCGAAAACCTTTAAAGCTTCTTCTCCCGTGGGAACACTGATAATACGCGGCGCCGTACTCAAATTTAGCGAACGATATTCACCGAATAATTGGTCGGACAATCTGCCGTCTTGCTCAAAAATAAAAGCATCATAAAAAGTGGAAACCAAAAGTATGGTTCTTACCCTTTTTTTTATTAAATTATGAAAATTGTCTTCTCCGAACTTAAACTTTTTATAATAATAATTTAAATCTCTTAATAACATAAAAAAACTCCTCAATCTAAACATTTTCCAAATTCGATAGATTATTTTTCCAATCGGATGTTTAGCGTCAATTCTTTTATCGATATTTAATAAAATAAATAACATCTTGTCATATCGGGATAAATTTTATCGGTAAAGTTATCAGAGAAAAATCCATAAACTTCACACTATCAAATAATTTTTCATATCTTCTTTGATTTTCAACATTTTAATTTGACAGGATTTGCCGTTACAATTTCTTGCGATAATTAATCTGAAAAAAGAAAAAGGAGTTGCTTATGCCTTATATTTCCAATACCGATTCCGACAGAAAAGAAATGCTTTCTGCCATAGGAGTATCATCTTTTCAAGACTTGATTTCATACATTCCAGAAAAATTGCGAAAGAATCTGAAATTAAATCTTGAAGAACCATATTCCGAAATGGAAATAACCAGAAAAATGTACGCTCTCGCTTCGAAAAATTTAGCCACACATCAGGCAAATTCATTTCTCGGAGCCGGAATTTATGATCACTTTATTCCCGCTGTAGTTAATCACGTGGTTTCTCGTCCCGAATTTTATACCGCCTACACACCCTATCAGGCGGAAGTAAGTCAAGGAACACTGCAATACATCTACGAATATCAAAGTATGATTGCCGAACTTACCGGTATGGACATTTCAAATGCCGGAATGTATGACGGAGCCTCCGCTTCCGCCGAAGCAATCCTAATGGCTGTGAGAAAAACAAGAAAAAACAAAGCCCTCGTGGCAGGTTCGATTAATCCTCTTTATCTTGAAGTAATACACGCATACACAAAATCTCAAAACATCGAAATTATCACCACAAAAGTAAAAGACGGCACATTGGATTTGGACGATTTGAAAGAAAAAATTAATGATGATATTGCTTGTGTACTGGTTCAAACACCCAATTTCTTCGGAAATATAGAAGATATGTTTGAAATTGATAAAATTACACATTCCACCAAAAAAGCACTGCTCGTAGCCGTGGTAGATCCCATTTCTTTGGCGATATTAAATTCACCGGCGGAATACAATGCCGATATCGTGGTGGGCGAAGGACAAATCCTTGGTAATTCTCAATATTTCGGCGGTCCACTATTCGGATTTATGGCTACCAAACAAGAGTTCGTTCGTTCAATGCCGGGTAGAATTGTGGGAGCTACCGAAGACGTGGACGGAAACAGAGGTTATGTGCTTACTCTTCAAGCCAGAGAACAACACATCCGAAGAGCCAAAGCAACATCCAATATCTGCTCGAACGAAGCTTTGGTTACATTAGCCGCTACGGTTTATATGGCAGCTATGGGAAAAGAAGGTTTAAAAGAAGCCGCTAACCAATCCACGGCAAAAGCTCACTATCTCGCAAATGAAATTTCCAAATTACAAAATGTTAAATTAGCTTTCGATAAACCTTTCTTTAAAGAATTTACAATCAAAACCGAAACGGATCCTCAAATAATAATCGATAAATTGATAGAAAAAAATATCTTTGCAGGTCTTAATTTGAATAATTTCGGCTTGGGTAATATGCTTCTTATCGCTGTTACCGAAAAGAAAACCAAAAAACAAATGGATGATTTTGTAAAAGCTCTTTCGGAGGTTACCAATGGCTAAAATAACCAAAATGATTTTCGATAAAAGTGTAAAAGGCAGAAAAGCGGTTACATTTCCCAAACTTGATGTACCTATGCAAAACCATATTCCCGAAAAATTTCATAGAAAACAGGATGCAAGACTTCCCGAACTAAGCGAATTGGACGTTATGCGTCATTATGTGGAACTTAGCCAGAAAAATCACTTCATAGAAAAAGGATTCTATCCTTTGGGTTCTTGCACTATGAAATATAATCCCAAAATCAATGAAACTTTGGCATCTTTGGACGGTTTTAAAAATATTCATCCTTTTCAACCGGAATCTACCGTTCAAGGCGCATTGCAAGTAATGTATGAATTACAAGAGGATTTGGCTGAAATTTCGGGAATGGCAAAAGTTTCTCTTCAACCTGTGGCCGGTGCACACGGTGAATTTACAGGTATCGCGGTAATAAGAGCTTATCATAATCATAAAGGTAATCATCATAAAACCAAAATAATCATGCCGGACTCCGCCCACGGCACCAATCCCGCAAGTAGTGCAATGAACGGCTATCAGGTTATAGAACTCAAATCAAATGAACACGGTATGGTTGATATTGACGAATTAAGAAATATCGTTGATGATTCCGTTGCCGGATTTATGCTTACAAACCCTAATACTATCGGTATTTTTGAATCCCAAATTGAAGAGATAGCCAAAATTATCCACGATGTGGACGGCTTGATGTATATGGACGGTGCAAATTTAAACGCTATTCTCGGCATTGTTAAACCGGGGAAAATCGGATTTGACGTATTACACTTTAATCTTCACAAAACCTTTTCCACACCTCACGGAGGAGGCGGTCCGGGTTCGGGTCCCGTCGGAGTGGTGGAAGAACTTACCAAATTTTTACCCTATCCTATGGTTAATAAAAATGACAAAGGCTATTACCTTGATTATTCTCACAAAGATACTTCGTTGGGTAAAATTCATGCCTTTTACGGAAACTTCGGGGTTAATTTGAAAGCATACGTTTATATAAAAATGCTCGGTGAAAAAGGATTGAAACGTGTTTCCGAAAATGCTATCATCAATGCCAATTATGTTTTGGCAAAATTGAAAGATTATTATCATGTACCTTTTGCCAAGGGATGTTTACATGAATTTGTGGCAAGCGGCGATTGGCAAAAGAAAAAATACGGTATTCGCACTTTGGATATCGCCAAAAGAATCTTGGACAAAGGCTATCACGCACCTACCATTTATTTCCCGCTTATAGTTCACGAGGCTATTATGATAGAACCTACCGAAACGGAAAGTAAGGAAACCTTGGACGAATTCATTAATGCCATGATTGAAATAGCAAAAGAAGCCGAAACCAATCCTCAGCTTGTAAAAGATGCTCCGCTTTCCACACCTATCAGACGACTTGATGATACAAAAGCGGTTAGACAATTGGACGTTAATTATTTTAGAAGATAAAATCAAACTCGCCTTATCGGCGAGTTTTTCTTTTTTTTATAATATACTTCGGTAGATTTGGCTTGACGAGAAAAACAAGCAAAAATTTTTTTTCTCATCACAGGTTGCTAAAGTGGCTCAGCTGGTAGAGCAATTGATTCGTAATCAATAGGTCGGGGGTTCGAGTCCCCCCTTTAGCACCATCTTTTAAATGGATAAAAAAAAGAAATAACTATGCTTGACTTGATAAAAATTAGAAAAGATCTGCACCGAATACCCGAATTGGCTCTTAATGAGTATAAAACACAAGAATATATCCTTTCCATTCTAAAAAAATACAAAAATATTAAAATTATCACCTTTGATTTTACCGGTATATTGGTAGAATACACTACAAACCCGAATAAATCTTATAAACTGTTCCGCGCGGATATGGACGCTTTGCCTTTATCAGAAAAAACCGAAGCGGATTTTGCTTCAAAACATCATGGTATAATGCACGCTTGCGGTCATGATATACATATGACAATACTTCTCGGATTAATCGATAAAATTTTATCCGAACAAATAAAATCAAACTTTCTTTTTCTCTTTCAACCGGCTGAAGAAGCAAAAGGCGGTGCCAAAAGGATTATCGATACAAAAATTTTGGATAACTATAATATTTCGGAAGCTTATGCTCTTCATATAAACGGTAAATATCCTGTCGGCACACTTTCCACAAAAGCGGATATTTTCTTTATCGCAACTCGTGAAATCGATATAATAATTCATGGTAAAAGCGCCCATGTTGCATTTCCCGAAAACGGAATAAACGCTTTGGAGCTGGCTGCTAAAATCTATATTGATATAAAAAAAGAATATGCAAGCACAAAATTTGATTCCATAACATTATGTGAATTTGGAAAACTTGTAGCGGGAGATGTAAGAAATAGTATAGCCGAAAAAGCACTTATCCAAGGTACTATTCGTGCCGCCAAAGACAACGACATCAAAAAAATTGAACAAATAATAGAAAACATTATCAATAATTACCGCCAAAAGGCAAAAATAGAAATTATTATAAAAAATCCCTACAAACAAGTTATTAATGACAAAAATCTTTATGAAAAATTCAAATCAATAGTAAAATCCTTGAATTATCAATTCATTGAAGCAAAAACCGAACATACCGCCGAAGATTTCGGATATTTTTCACAATTATATCCCTCTCTTCTCTTCTGGTTAGGCGGAAATTCACCCTACAATTTACATTCGGATAAATTCCTACCGGATGAAAATGCAATTTTTGTAGGTGTAAAAATTATGTATCGATTGGCAAAACTATGAAAAAACCTATTTACCTCGACTATAATGCAACCACACCCATAGCCGAAGAAGTAGCCGAAGCAATGAAACCCTATCTGACGGAATTTTTCGGAAACCCTTCAAGTTCGCACTACTATGGCTATCAAACCAAAAAAGCCATAGAAAAAGCAAGACAACAAATAGCGGATTTGATAAACGCTTCACCGGACGAAATCATTTTTACAAGCGGAGGAACGGAATCAAATAATTTTGCTATCGTCGGTTCGGCTCTGGCAAACAAAAATAAGGGAAATCATATTATCACTTCAAAAATCGAACATCCCGCCGTTCTTGAAGTTTGTGATTATCTCAAATCAATCGGCTATGAAATTTCTTATATAAACGTGGATAAATACGGTATCATAGATATTAATGAACTACAAAACAAAATTACATCCCGAACAATCCTGATAACGGTGATGCATGCCAATAACGAAACCGGTTCCATACAACCTATCGAGGAAATTTCCAAAATAGCAAAAACACATAACATCACATTCCATTCCGATGCGGCTCAAAGTATTGGCAAAATAGATGTGGATGTAAAAAAACTAGGCGTTGATTTATTATCTATTGCAGGTCATAAATTCTACGCCCCAAAAGGTATCGGAGCCTTATATATCAAAAGAGGAACCAATATCAAAAAAATTCTCTACGGAGCTAATCACGAAAGAAATTTAAGACCCGGTACCGAAAACGTTTTGGAAATTGTGGGTATAGGAAAAGCCGCAGAAATTGCCAAAAGAGATTTGAAAAAAAATTATAAACATCTTATTGAATTACGGGATTTGTTATTTTCCAATTTAAAAAAAGAACTACCGGACATTAAATTAAACGGACATCCGAAAAAACGATTACCTAATACCCTCAATATCAGCTTTCCGGGTATTGAAGCAAATAAAATCATTTCAAGATTGGATAATGTAGCCGTTTCCGCCGGAGCGGCTTGTCATTCCGAAAACGTAACCGTATCATCCGTTTTACAAGCAATGAAAATTCCCACCACAATATCAATGGGAACAATAAGATTTTCTTGTGGTAAATATACAACAACGGAGGAAATTGAAATAGTGAGCAAAGAAATAATAAAAACAATCAAATCATTAGATTCCGCTAAAAAATCGCAAAACAGAGCAAGAGAAAAGATAAGGCTAACCAAATATACCACAGGTGGCGGATGCGCCTGTAAAATAGTTCCCCAGGTCTTGGAGGAAGCGTTATCGGTAATAAAACCGATGTTTAATGAAAATGTTATTATCGGAACGGAAACATCCGACGATGCCGCAGTGTATAAATTGCCAAATGGACAATTACTCGTTCAAACGGTAGATTTCTTTACGCCGATTGTAGATGACCCGTATATGTTCGGAGCCATTTCCGCGGCAAATTCTCTGTCCGATATTTACGCAATGGGTGCCAAACCTATTTTTGCTCTTAATATTGTGGGCTTCCCATACAAAACCCTTCCTACTTGGGTACTACAAGAAATTTTGCGAGGGGCACAAGACAAAGCCAATGAAGCCGGAATTCCGATTTTAGGAGGACATTCGGTAGAAGATCAGGAACCCAAATTCGGACTTGTGGTTTCCGGAATTGTAAAAGAAAATCAACTTCTATCAAATTCCAACGCGCAAGTAGGTGATATAATAATTCTCACAAAAGCTCTCGGCACGGGTATTTTGGCAAATGCTCACATAAAAGGAGTTTTGGAAGAAGAACTTTTGGTTGTTATGCAAAATTCCATGGCAACTTTAAATAAAACCGCAGGTGAAATTGCTTTGAAATATAAAGTAAATGCCTGCACGGATGTTACGGGTTTCGGCTTATTAGGACATTTGAAAGAAGTAGTGGAAGGTAGCAAAGTAACCGCAGAAATTCATTCAACGGCGGTTGCTCATTTTCCCAAGGTATTGGATTATATCCGAAGAGGATTTTTACCGGGTGGAACCAAAACCAATGCTAATTTTATAAAAGATGTTGTCAGTTGGCAAAATTCGGTTTCGGAAGAATATAAAACTTTGCTTGTGGATGCTCAAACTTCCGGTGGTTTGTTAATATCGGTGAATCAATCCGATGCGGAAAATATTTTAAAAGAGTTACATCAAAACGGATTAAAAGATTCAAAGATAATCGGAAAAATTATCGAAAAAAGCAGTGGAAAAATTATTGTAAAATAACTTCTTCTCAAACGGTTTAGGAGGTAAAATGGCAAGAGAACGTTGGGACAAACAAGCCGCTTTCATAATGGCGGCAATAGGTTCTGCCATAGGATTGGGTAATGTATGGCGTTTTCCGTATATGGCTTATGACAATGGCGGCGGAGCTTTTTTTATTCCTTATGTAATTGCACTTATCACCACAGGTGTTCCCCTTTTGGCTTTGGAATATTTTCTTGGAATCAGATATCAGGTAGGTCCTACGGAGGCATACGGAAAATTAAAAAAGAACAGTAATTTTATCGGTTGGTTCGCTTTGATTGTTTCCGCTATGATAACCATTTATTACACGGTTATTATGGGATGGACTTGGGAATATATGTATCATTCGATAGGTGTAAAATGGGCAGGCTCGGCAAAAGACTTTTTCTATAATGACATTTTGGGTTTATCTTCGGGGATAGGAACGCTAGGAGGAATAAAAATACCTATTGTTATAGGAAATTTACTCACTTGGATAGCAATATTTCTAATTATTTTTAAAGGTGTAAAAGTCGTGGGAAAAGTAGTCAATTGGACGGTAGGTTTACCTTGGTTTTTACTTTTGATTTTAATTATCAGAGGTATAACCTTAAAAGGTGCAGGTATGGGACTGGAGTATTATCTTCGACCTAACTTTTCCAAACTTGCAGACCCCAAAGTGTGGCTGGCGGCTTACGGTCAAATATTCTTTTCGCTATCTCTCGGTTTTGGAATTATGATAGCGTACGCTTCTTATCTTCCTAAAAAATCGGATATTAACACAAACGCTTGGGTTGTGTCTTTTGCAAATTGCGCAACTTCTTTTTTTGCAGGTTTTGCCGTATTTTCGATATTAGGTTATCTCGCTGTGCAAAACGGTGTTTCCGTGGATAAAGTAATAGGTTCAGGTCCGGGACTGGCATTTGTTATTTATCCTCAGGCAATATCAAAACTTCCCGGAGGTATTATCACTCAATCACTTTTCGGTATCGCCTTTTTCTTTATGCTTTTAACCTTGGGAATAGATTCGGCTTTTTCTTTGGTGGAAGCTATCGTAACGGGACTAAAAGACAGTTTTAAATTCAATCGTGAAAAAACCGCTTTTTGGGTATCTGTAATAGGCTTTTTGTTGGGTACAATTTATACTACCAGAGCAGGTTTATATTGGTTGGATTTGGTGGACCATTGGATGAATTGGGGTCTTATTATCGTGGGATTAATGGAAGCAATTTTAATCGGCTGGTTTTTGAATATTAACGAAATTTCCAAGGATATAGATTCCACTTCGGCTTTAAAACTTGGTAAATTTTGGATTTTTTGCGTAAAATACCTCACTCCTGCTATTTTGCTATACACTATCACCGCAAACATTGTAATGGAATTTCAAAAACCTTATTCCGGATACCCCATTTGGGCAATTATGTTAGGCGGTTGGGGGCTTCTTATCAGTAGTTTATTCATCTCGATTTTTTTGCAAAATAGAAACCGATTTGATAAAATTAAAAGTTTGGGACTAAAAATTTTCGGTTGGATAATTTTATATATCGGCACAATATCCCTATTTTATTCCTTTTATATCATTTCCAATAAAAATATCCCAAAATACGTTATAATCGGACTAATAACCATTAGCACGCTTTATATTATATTTAAAACGTCAAAAGCCAAACAAAAGGAGAATTAAGATGAGTGCATTGGCAATTGTTATGGGAATTATTTTTTTATTATATTCTTCGGTGGTGCTATATTCGGACTAATAAAACTTTATAAAAGGGAAAAATAAAAAATGGTCGGGATGAGAGGATTTGAACCTCCGACCTTTCGCCCCCCAGACGAACGCGCTAACCGGGCTGCGCTACATCCCGACTGAGCACCAATTTTGTTTTGCCCGTTTTTATGACAAGCATTTTTTCAAATTGTATTTTTTTATATAAAAAAAAGCCTTCATATGAAGGCTTTTTATTTTGTTTTTTCTTTTTTATTTCATCAAAATCATTTTCTTGGTAGATGTGAATTTACCTTGTTTTATTTTGTAAAAATATATCCCGCTTGCCACAGGATGTCCGCCACTGTCTAATCCGTCCCAAATAACTTTATTTTTACCCCTTTTAGGCACTGCAACTTGATACGTATTCACTTTTCTACCTTTTAGATTATAAATATCTATTTTAACGGGTTTGTTCGATGTACTATTAAAAGCTATCGTTGTTGTCGGATTGAAGGGATTAGGATAATTGTAAGCCGCAAATTGAGGAGAATTAGGAGCAATTTCATTAGCTTCGCTACTTAATACCGGATATTCAAATTCGGCATCTATTGCGGCATATTCCAACCTGCAATTATCCGGATTAGGTTCGCTGTCATACGAATCGTCATTTAAAAAGAAAAGATGTATTCTTCCGAGGGTATCATTCACACTTTCTATGAAATCCGCAGGATAAATGTATATAGGTATCATTCCTTGAATGTTTTCATTGTAGTTATCGTCATTTTCTTTGGCATCAATCACAATCGGTGTTGACCATGTATTTATTTCGGAATTTTTTACGGAAATCATTATCTTTGGTGTTTTGGTCCAATCATCGTATTCATTTTCACCCAAAGCTTGCAAATATGCCTCGCTTGCATCATTCCAAACAATTGCTTCCCATCCTCTCTCTTTATTTTGTGTAATTCTAAAACCGCAATCCTGAAAAGCTTTATCCACCGCTATATTAAACATAGGAAATGAGTGAACATATAAGATATTTCCTTCTTCGTCGGTTTCGTCTATTTCTCCGTCTTCATTCAAATCCCAAGGAAGTATGGGCATATTGTCCGGCGTTGAATCTGCCGGATAGACATCTTCCAACCCGAATTCACCCGTTTGCAAATTAAAGGTAAATAACTTCGGATAAATCATTTCCATTCCGGGGTAATAAGCGTCTTGCTCGTTTTCGGGATCATAAAACACCAGCTGTAAAGCACCCGGAAAAACTATTGTGATGTCATCTCTGAACATTGCATTAAAATGCGCATTCCATGATGCCCAAGCAGACCACTTTACCCCCTGAGCTTCACTTTCTCCGCCTATTAACCAATTACCATTGGGCATTTGAATATCATCCACATTATCCCAAGCTGTTTCATAATCAAATTCATAATATGTAAATTCACCTTCTCCGTAATTATCATTTACCAATGCAAACATTCTCTGCTGATCACCTTCCAAATATACGGTTCCTATATAAACCACATAATTATCTTTTACCAAAAAAGCCTTTTGAGCACGTCCGAATATCGGATTTTCATTATGCCAATCATCAAACTTTTGCACTTTTCGGTAATGCCAATCCCATATTGAAGGTGTCATTCCGTTAATATCCGTATTATTAACATCCGTGTAGGCTATTATCACGTTTTCCGATGGTAAATTTTGATCTCCTGTCGAGCTTTTATAGTTGTTTGCGGATATGTATATCCTACTTTTCCCTTCAATAGGTGATGGACCTATTTCTACATAAGGCCAAATCATTTCATCACCGCTATCCAATATTCCCAAATTTTGTAATGTCGTATTATTAATCACCGTATATATATCGCTTATCCATATTCCGGGCATACTGCTCATATCATAAGGATCGAAGGACAAATTATCATCCATCACATTATCACCGTCCGCATCCAAATGATATGCAACAAAAGGATCTCCTGTTGTTGGTTCTATTGCCATTCCGGGAAATCCTTCCCGAATGTTATCGTTTGAAATTTCACCGCTTCCGATTAAAGTTCCCGTATTATCTATATA
>CAZUGB010000183.1:0-18501 GCA_964619925.1 uncultured Candidatus Cloacimonadota bacterium | reverse complement strand
ATTTTATAATAAAAGGTATCATACGAATTAACTACAAAAATTTTACCTTTTCGTCAAATATCAAAATAGACAAAACCCCCTCCCTACTAACAATTAGTGCTTACAAAGGCGGTATTTTCGGTGCGCATAATCAACTATTGTTTCATGCCAAAATCGATACCGTTATACACATTGACAAAAAATTTACAAATGCGGAATTTCCTAAAATAAACATAGAAACGCTAAATAATTTCGTTTATTCGGCAAAACAAAACATAGATAATATTTCAAGATTTAAAGTTTTTTCTTCGGAAGACTATGCGGTTTCATTTACCGATAATTTTGAATTGGATAAGATAAAATATAAAGAATTTTCTATTGTTTTTAATTATTTGAATACCCTAAAAAGTATAAAAATTTACAAAGATAAAAAAGAAATTATTATTATTGAAATTGATGAATTGGAGTTCAGATAGATGATAAAACGTTATACCAGAGAAGAAATGGCAAAAATTTGGACACTTGAAAGCCGTTTTGGATATATGCTTGATGTGGAATTGGCCGCTTGCAAAGCAATGAATAAATATGGCATTATTCCCGATGATGATCTTAAAATTATCTTGGATAAGGCGGATTTTGATGTAAATCGTATTGCCGAAATAGAAAAGGAAACAAAACATGATGTAATAGCATTTTTAACCAGTGTTGCCGAATTTGTGGGAAAACCGTCACGCTGGATACATTACGGACTTACCTCTTCCGATATTCTGGATACCGCCACATCATTACAATTAAGGGATGCCGGTAATTTAATTTACAAAGATTTAATAAAACTCTCGGAAGTTTTGAAACACAAAGCAATTAAATACAAAAATCAACTTTGCATCGGCAGATCTCACGGTATTCATGCGGAACCCACATCATTCGGATTAAAATTTGCCCTTTGGTATGACGAACTTCAAAGAAACATAATTAGAATGCGGGATGCCATTGAAACCGTATCCGTAGGTCAGTTATCCGGTGCGGTGGGCAATTATGCTCACATAGACCCCAAAATTGAAGAATACGCTTGCGAAGAATTAAACCTAAAACCCGTAAATATTTCCACTCAAGTAATTCAAAGAGACAGAATAATTCAATACCTTTCGGCTTTGGCAATGATAGCAAGTCTAATAGAAAAAATTGCCTTGGAATTAAGACATCTTCAAAGAACCGAAGTAAGAGAAGCGGAAGAAAATTTCGGTAAAAATCAAAAAGGCTCTTCGGCAATGCCCCACAAAAGAAATCCTATCACATCGGAACAACTATCGGGTTTATCCAGATTGGTAAGGAGTAATTTAAACGCCGCTATGGAAAATAATCCCCTTTGGCACGAAAGAGATATTAGTCATTCCTCGGTAGAAAGAATTATTTTGCCGGATACTACGATTTTGATAAATTATATGCTAAATAAGACTATTAACCTTGTAGAAAACTTATTAATCTATCCTGAAAATATGCAAAAAAATCTGGAATTAACAAACGGATTGGTTTTTTCACAAACAATTTTATTGGAACTTCCCAAAAAAGGGGTTAGCAGAGAAAAAGCTTATAAAATCGTTCAAAGAAATGCAATGAAGTGCTGGGAAACCAAACAACCGTTTATGGACCTATTAAAAAACGATAGTGAACTTACAAAACTAATTTCCCCTTTGGAAATAGAAGAAATGTTCACTTATGACAGATTTCTAAAAAATATTGATTATATTTATAAAAGAGTGGGTATAAAAGATGAATTACAATCCTAATGAAGTATTTGTTAAAATAAAAAAATTGGAATTTAAATTTTTGCTTTTACCGTTACTTTTGATTATTGCGGATTTTATTATCGTGCTAAATTATAAAATTACAACTTTAAAATATTTCTCTTTGGCTCTATTGATTATCTATTTTTTCATCAAAATTTTGTTTAGGATAGATAAAATCACCGTTGAAAACAGCGAAAATACCATAAAATCACCTATCACGGGTAAAGTGATACAAGTAGAAAAAGATAAAATCATCATAGAAAAAGGTATGTTTGAAAAAGCCGATATCAGAAGCAGTTTTGCCACATTTAAACCCATTAAAGGTAAAATATATATCTTTGCCGATTATAACGAACAATCGATACTAATCGGTGTGGCACCCGGTTACATAAAAATGGAAATTATTTTACCTGAAAACGCAAATATCACTTTGCAACCTAATCAAAAAGTAATTGCCGGAGTTACCGACATAGGAAAGATGAATGAATAAAATAAAATATCTTATACCGAACCTTTTTACGGGTTTAAGTTTAGTTTCGGGATTGGTAGCGCTCAATATTATTTTTGAGCAAAAGAATTTTGTAATGGCATCTTGGTTGATAGCTTTTTCCATGGTTTGCGACGGTTTGGACGGCAAGATAGCCAGATTATTGAATGCAACCAGTAAATTTGGAATGCTCTTTGATACATTATCCGATTTTTTTGCATTCGGAATCGTTCCCGCCTATCTTTCATATAAAATTTATCTACACGAACTTGGTATTTTCGGAGTTTTACTTGCAATATTTTATGTGATAGCCGGTGGTTATCGTTTGGTAAGATATATGATAAAAAATAAAAACGCTACCGAAAAAAAATCATTTACAGGATTGCCAATTCCCGCCGCGGCGAGTTTGGTGGCATCATTTATTTTGATAAACTATGCATTGTGGCATCATTTGGAATATCCAAAATTTTTTGTAGCCGTTGTATTATTCTCAGCCGTTTTAATGGTGAGCAAAATAGAATATATTGCTATTGAAAAGAAAAAAAAATTAACCAAAGAAGCAAAGATTTTTATTGCTATTTTTATTCTTAGTTTGATAATATTTTTGAAATATTCATACCTTGTATTTGCCCTTTGGATTATTTTTTACATTTTATACGGTTTGATACGACATATCATTAGAAAAATAAGGGGTTAGATGTTACAAAGCTTTATCAATATTCTTTTCCCGCCGGTTTGTTTGAGCTGTAATAAAAGAATAAAGCACAAAACGGATTCTCTTTGTAACGATTGTAATGAAAAATTAAAAGATTTTTTAGACAATTCCATATGTGATATTTGCGGTGCGCCTAAAAACGGCAATGTTTGTCACGTTTGCAAAACTTCCTTATTTTCATTCGATAATGCACGTTCGGTTTTTATGATAAATAATGTAATCAGAAATCTAATTCACAACTATAAATACAGAGATTTACCCAAAATCGGGAAATTTCTATCCGCATACGCTATTGAATATATCAAAAAAAACAAAATTTTTTCGGATGTTGATATTATTTTGCCGGTTCCTTTGCATAGAGTGAAAAAACGAATAAGAGGTTTTAACCAATCGGAAATTGTAGCAAAAGAAATATCTCGCTATTTCGGTTGGGAACTTGCTACCGATTTGATTATCAGAAAAAAATTTACGGAAACCCAAACCAAATTATCCAAAAAACAAAGAGAAAAAAATGTGGGAAATGCTTTTAAATTCAATCCAAAGTATAAAATTGAAAATAAAAATATTATGATTTTTGATGATGTTTTTACAACAGGTTCCACGGTAAATAGCATTAGTAATGTTCTAAAAAGGCACAATGCAAAAAAAATATATGTATTCACTATTGCGAGGGCAGGATAAATGAAACAAATAATTACGGAAATTTCACATGAAAAAGCGCTGGAACGCATTGATAAAATTGCAAGATACATAGTAAAAAGACGCATGGGACCGGCGGCTATTATGACAATAGAATCTTTACGACCGCTAAACTTTATTGCAAGCCAACTTATGTATTTTTTAGAGCCTTTTGCAGAACTTTTCGTAGATGAAAAATCCTACGAAGAAATTGCTTTGATACTAGAAGAACAAAAATATGTGAAATTATTGGTAAAACGAATTGACGAACTTGATGCGGAATTTCACAAAGAACAAAGAGCACAAAACAAAATTATTAGAGAGCGAAAAAGAAAAAAAAGAAAAGAATTTTTCAATAAAATATTCAAAAAGAAATAATCGCTACAAAAGTTTTACTTTACACTAATGATATAAATCTTTTTTTTGTATAAATTTGATTAAGAAATAAACAAACGGAGGTATTATGGGTAATCCTCAAAATTTGAAAAGAATTATCGCTACAGACTGTGGAAGTACCACAACCAAAGCAATTTTAATTGAATACATCAACGGAGAATATCGCCAAACCGTTCGTGGTGAAGCCCCTACAACAGTGGAAGCCCCTCTTAACGATGTTACCAGAGGTGTGATAAATGCCGTAACGGAACTTCAGGAACTGGCTCGACTGCGTTACAACGATCCTAACATCGTTTTTACAGACGGAGAGAAAATTTTAATCGGTGATACGGTGGATGCTTATGTTTCCACGAGTAGTGCCGGTGGCGGACTTCAAATGATGGTTACGGGAGTGGTGGCAAAGATGACAGGTGAAAGTGCCGAAAGAGCCGCACTCGGAGCCGGTGCTATCGTAATGGATCTTATTTCAAGCAATGATAAAAGACCCAATTATGAAAAAATAGAACGAATTCGTAATTTACGCCCCGATATGATTCTTATGGCAGGTGGTGTGGACGGCGGAACCACAAAACACGTTGTGGAACTTGCAGAGCTCATTTCCGCAGCAGACCCGAAACCAAGATTGGGATCAAGTTATAAACTTCCCGTAATTTATGCCGGAAACAAAGATGCAAGAGATATTATCAAAGAAACATTGGGCGACAAAGTGGATTTGATTATCACGGAAAATTTGCGACCGACATTGGAAAAAGAAAATTTAGGCCCCGCAAGGGATAAAATACACGATTTATTTATGGAACATGTTATGGCTCAAGCCCCGGGATACAATAAACTTATGCAATGGACAAAAGGTCCTATTGACGGAAAAATACAAAATATCCCGATAATGCCTACGCCCGGAGCGGTTGGTAATATCATGCAAGCCATTGCAAAACGGGATAAAATCGAAGTGGTTGGTGTTGATATCGGTGGAGCCACCACAGACGTATTTTCCGTATTTACCGAAGATTTTATTTTCAACAGAACGGTAAGTGCCAATCTCGGTATGAGTTACAGTATATCAAACGTTTTGGCTTCCACCGGTTTGGAAAACATTTTACGTTGGGTTCCTTTTGATATAGATGAATCCGCTTTGAGAAACATGATAAAAAATAAAATGATTCGTCCTACAACAATTCCCCAAAAATTGGAAGAATTGGTTTTGGAACAAGCTATAGCCAAAGAAGCGCTTCGCTTGGCATTTATTCAGCATAAGGAATTTGCCGTTACACTAAAAGGCGCTCAAAAACAGCGAGAAATATCCGAAGCGTTTTCACAATCAATTTCGGGAAATACCATTGTGGACATGATGAGTTTGGACCTTCTTGTAGGTAGCGGCGGAGTATTATCTCATGCACCAAGACGTCATCAAAGTGTGATGATGTTGATAGATGCTTTTATGCCGGAAGGAATTACAAAACTTGCCGTCGATAGTATTTTTATGATGCCTCAACTCGGTGTGCTTGCCGAAATTAGCGAACAAGCCGCAACGGAAGTTTTCCAAAAAGATTGTCTTATACATTTGGGAACTTGTGTTGCACCCGTAGGAAAAATCAAACCGGACAAAGTGGCGCTACATGCCGAAATAAAATTGCCTGACGGAAGTGTATTTAAAGAAGACTTAAAATTCGGTGAAATGCGTTTGATACCCTTAGGTGTGGGAGAAACGGCTCATGCCATATTAAAACCGGGAAAAGGTTTGGATCTCGGCAAAGGAAAAAATCAGGAAATCGAAACCGAGTTAACCGGCGGAGTTGTAGGAATCGTTCTTGATACCAGAGGTAGAAGACCTTTTGTTCTTCCCGTAGAAGCATCTCAAAGAGTACCGCTTCTAAAAAAATGGATGAAAGAATTAAAAATCTATCCTGAAGAAATATTAAAATAGGGGGATGACATGGCTCAAGCATATTCAGCAGGTTTAACGGTTACAAAACAAATAGTATTGGAAAAAATTAGAAGATTACCCATAAAAGGTGAAGTGTTGGTAAAAGTTGGTGATGTGGTAAAAGGCGAAGATGTGGTAGCACAAACCTTATTGCCCGGAAAAGTAATACCCTTTAATCTTGCCAATAAATTGGGAGTTACACCAAATCTGGTAAATCAATATTTAAAAATAAAACCCGGACAAGAAATTAAAAAAGGTGATGTTATTGCCGAGACAAAAGGTATTTTCGGAATGTTTAAAAACGTTGTAAGAAGTCCCATTGACGGAGAAGTTGAAAATATTTCATCGGTTACGGGACAGCTTTTATTAAGAGAGCCACGCATCCCGATTCAATTAAAAGCCTTTGTAGATGGCAAAGTTACCGAAATAATTCCCGAAGAAGGTGTGAAGATACAAACAAAATCCGCTTACATTCAAGGAATCTTCGGAATAGCCGGCGAAACTATAGGAACAATCAAAGTTTTGGCAAAATCCCCGGAAGATATAGTAAAACCCGATCAAATAAAAGAAGAACATAAAGGCACAATTGTTGTAACCGGAGCTTTGGCATTGTATGATACTATTCAAAAAGCCAAACAATTAGGTGTAAAAGCAATTATCACCGGTGGTATAGATGATAGGGATTTAAAAAAGATTTTAGGATACGACATCGGTGTAGCTATCACGGGACACGAAAATTTGGGCATAACATTAATCGTTACCGAAGGTTTTGGAAATATTAAGATGGCTAAAAAGACCTTTGAACTTCTTAAAGCTTACGATGGGCATAAAGCTTCCGTTCACGGCAAAACACAGATTAGAGCCGGTGTAATGAGACCCGAAATAATCATTCCTATCGAATTTAAAGATTCCGAATTGCAAGTAAGCGTTCCCAAACCTTCCACACTGGAAATAGGCTCTACAATAAGAGTAATAAGAGAACCGAACTTTGGAAAAATAGGAAAAATCACAGCTCTTCCCGAACAACTGAAAAAAGTGGAAAGTGAAACACTTGTAAGAATCTTGGAAGCCGAGTTAGAAACAGGCGAAAAGGTTATGATTCCGCGAGCGAATGTGGAAGTTATTGAAGAATAAATAAATAATAAAAAAATCATATCCAACACCGAGGTAATATTTATTTGCCTCGGTTTTTTTTATATAAAAAAAAGACCCGAATGATATCCGGATCTTTCTTCATGTTTAGGGGCTATGAAGGAATGTGTTATTTTAACAAAAGCATTTTCTTTACGATTGTTTTTTTATTGTAATTTAACTTGTAGAAATAAATACCGGAGGGTAGCAAATCCCCGAAATTATCCCTCCCGTCCCAAAATAGAGTATTATTTTTTTCGGAAACTCCGCTAAACAAATTTTTTACCCTTTCGCCCTTTACATTAAAAATATCTAAATTAATATTACTTTTTTTCGGTAAATTCAACTGAATAAAACAAGAGGGATTAAAGGGGTTAGGATAATTTCTTACTATGGGAATTTCAATTTCGGGGATATTGCCGTTGTCGTCGGGGAACTCATATTTATATACTATCGGCTCTGAGAAGAAAGTTTCTCCCGAAGCCGAAACGGATTCTATCCAATAATAGGTTTCTTCTTCCGAAGGGATATAAGATACATCTTCATAAGAATAATAATGAATATCCGTACTATTAATGTTTCCGGATACAATACTATTATTAATTTTTTCTGCGGTATTCAAATTATTTTCACCGGAACGATATATATTAAATCCCAGATTATTGGTTTCGGAATATGTGGACCAAAAGATATAAAGTGAGTTTTGTTGATAATCAGCCGAAAAGGAAGCAAAATTGACATCCAAAGGACCGTAACCATCACAAAATCTTACGAAATCCACAAATAATGTGGCGGCACCTGAAGAGGGGTTTTGAGTAACCCCATATATAATAATATCAACCTTTTGTGCATCATCCGGAGCTAATCTTGTACCGCTATTTAAAAGAACCCAATTATTTTCATCCTTTGTTTTGGCTCCTCTATATGTACGTACTATCACATCATTATTATCTTTCCATTTAAAACCTATTTGAATATCGCCGCTTGTAGAGTTATCATAAGCATATACTCTAAATTCATACGGAGAATTAGGGCTTATTAAAATTTCATCCTGATACAGAGCCACCACGCTATCTTGAGAAGTATCCCAAGTCATTTTGCAAGAATATGCACCGTCATAAATGGTTTCGGACTCTCTTTCAGTTATTATGCTTGTAGCTCCGAAATATAGTTTCCACTCGGTAGGTGGTTCACCTTCATCATTTTGACTCCAACTTTCCATACTCCCGTTCTGTTCATAACAATTTGCATAAACAAAAGTTATACCCAAAAAAACAATAATAAAAAATAATATCAATTTTTTCATTATCGAACCTCCTTTTTCTTGAAAAGATGCAAAATTCGTGCCGAATTGTCAGTTTTGCATACATTTTTGTATCGCTTTTATTTATAGATAGATATATTACTTTAAAGCAGATATTGGTTTTTTTTATTTTGCAATATTTTTTTGCATAAGAAACGTTTTATTTCTATTTTATCTTTCTTTGGTTCGATATCTTAATCATTTCATCTAAAAAAACTTGCAAAAAAAATCATAATTTTAATGTTTGATAAATAAAAATCAGGAGGATGAAAAATGAAAAAGATAATCTTGTCCGTTTTAATTTTAATACTGTTTTTATCGGCATGTTCCAAAAAGGTGGAAACAAAATTACGAATAAACAATAAAACATCTGCGGATATTTGGATAAAAGTAAATAATCAGTCCCAACAAACAATCGTTCCGAATTCATTCAAAGAGTACTCGTGGTTATTAAATTCAGGTGGATTAACAGGAGATGAAACCCAATCCGTTTCGATGCAGTATAACGGCTACACTATCTTTTCCGCAGATACTACAATCGTTTTAAACGCAGGAGATTACAAAACCATTAATATCAAACCGAACGGAGGTTGCATAAAAATTTTAAACGACAGCCAAGCTTTTTATATAGAAGAAGTTTATATTTCCCCTTCTGATTCTTTATATTGGGGAGATAACCTTCTTTTGGATGCACAAGGAAATTCTTTTACAATCGATCCCGGTAATTTTCAAACTTGGACATGTACGGCCGACACATGGGATATAAAAGTTGTGGATGATTACGGAGATGAATTTACCGCAATGGAAACTCATATTGCAATAGACGAAGTTTTTACTTTTGTCTATACGGGCTTTAAAAAACAAGCAAACAAAAGCAACAATAAGAAAAAAGGCGGTTACATCAAAGGAGTGGAAAGTAACAGATGAATGATAACGAAACAATGTTACTTAATGAAATAAAAAACAGATACAGCGTAAGAATTTATCAGGAAAAAGAGATAGAAGAAGAAAAAATAAATACTCTTATCGAAGCGGCAAGACTGGCTCCCAGTGCAAGAAACTACCAAAATTGGAAATTTGTAATAATCAAAAACAAAGAAAGAAGAAAAGAACTATCCAAGATTTGTAAAGGACAAAATTTTGTGGCTCAAGCTCCACTATCAATCGTTTTGGTTGCCACCAATATGGAATACACAATGAGCGGCGGGACCACAGGTGCTATTGTTGATGTGGCAATAGCAGGTGAACATATTGCACTGCAAGCCGTTAAATTAGGTTTGGGAACTTGCTGGATCGGTGCTTTCTATCACGACCAATTGGCAACATTTTTAAACCTGCCAAAAGGCTATCGAGTAATTTGCATATTAACCGTGGGATATCCCGCTCATCCTCCCAAAAAGAGAAAACTTAAACCCATAGAAGAAGTTGTTGTTTACGAAAAATTTTAATATTTAAGTTTTATCCCTATATTCAGACCCATCTTGAAAGTATGATAGCTTTTATCATCAACAACGGTTTGAACATTGGAAATCGTGTTTCTTCTTTCATATTCCCCGAAAAGTTTCAAAAGATATTTATCCGACAATTTATAAGTTAAAGAATTTTTTATAATGGTTTTATAATCTTTTCTATTGCAATGATATAAATCATCGGGATTTTTTGTATTGAAATACTTTTCTTCGTATTTTACTGAAAATTCGTCTTTCAATTTATCCGTTACACCGATTATCAGCATTACCCTGTATATGTTATAGTCCGCCGAAGGATCTTTTATTGCATCATCATTATCGGAATTAATTTGCCTTGAAGTTTTGTAACCGTATGATAACTGCATAGTTATAAAATCTTTACAGTGAGTTTTTAGCAATCCGAAAAACTCGGTATCATTCGTATCGTATTCTGTGAAATATTCATTATAATATAGCTGTGAATAATTAATGCCGAATTTAAATTCCAAATATTTTATCGGTAAAACGTTAGAGAAAATCGAATAAATATTTTTTGCATAGGTAAAATCATGATATTCGTTTGAGGTATCAAATTCACTTTTGTATCTTCGCAGATAAATTTTGGGGTAGTAACTATAAGCCATACCGAAATTAACTCGTTTTGACAAATATTGCTTAATAGAAAACGCCATTTTTACATTGCTTTTAACGGAATTGTAATAATAATTATCGGATGTAAATCTCAATTTGATTTTTTGCGTATGATTAAAGAAATATCTGTGTTTAAAAGCCAATCCCACATTAAAGCTTGTAATCCAATCGTCAAGACTACCTATCCTGTATTTTTCGGAATTGTAGGAATCAATAAAATTATCACGCGAATCATCCGAAAGATTTATGATATTACTGTCATAATAGCTTTTTATATTGAAACTTACGGTTGTAGATACCGAATATAAGCTTAACGTAAATATTAAAATAACAAAAAACAACAAATATTTTTTCACTTGATTAACCTCACTGAATTTTTATCTACATAAAATTTGAAAATAACGTTTGTTTGAGCTTTAATTTTGATATGATGAGATCCTTTTTTCAATTCGAAATACCTTACGCTTGCTTTGGAAACAGTATTTCCGTTTGCAAGGGCAGTATCGGATTTTTTGGTTTGAATATCCGTTTTTTCAAGTAACTTGCCGTTATCATATACCAAATAGGAATACGTATCTTTATTTTTGGGATTTATCAATCGAGACATAATTTTTAAGATTACTTTACCGGACATATCAAAAGAAAATTCATCCTTTAAATAATAAGGATATATTTTTTCTTTTAATTTTATTTGGACAATTTTACCGTATTGTTCGGGTGAATAAGGCAAAAAAACAACATTCTTATATTTTTCTCTAACTCTTATAATTAAAGGAAAATCCGAAATATTTACAAACTTTATATAAGATTGTTTCGGTGTGATTTTTGACAATGTGGAAATGCTCTCTCCGTTTTCTCCGATAAGACGATTTGTTTTTTTTATCTTTCGTTTGTATGTTTTTTTCATTCTTTTTGAAATTATTTTAAAGTAATAGCTTTTTACGTTTTTATTTGGTATCAACGCTCTCACATATATTTCGGAATAATAGGGGAGTTTGATTTTGATATTTTTACCCGGATCTATTTTGTAGTAAACAATACCTCTTTTGTGATTTCTTACTACAAACTTTTCATATTTTCCAATCAATTTTGTTTTTCCAAATAGATTTAAAGAAAGGAAAAGAATAAAAACAAGTCTAATCGTAAACTTCATCATGTTTTAGTTTCATTTGCGATTTATCAAAAAGAATTATCACGCCTATCAATAAAACCAAAATAGCAAGTGAGATTATAGCATAAACCACGTTATATCGGGGTTCCAAAAAGATTTGTCCCTCGCCGGGATCGGGTAATTTGTCCGGAACCAAAGGTAATTTATATCTTTCGGCTAATTCCAATACATTCAAGATGTGAATAACGGGAATTTTCTTTTCCGCAAAAAGAAACATCGTCCCCTTTACGGGTACATTTGAAAGATTTAAATATTTATGATAACCGGTTGAAACCAATTTACCGCTAATCGAATTACCTATACTTGAAAGACCACCACCGATATTTACGTAAAGTTTGGGATTTTTGGAATATTTTTTAAATATCTCATATTTTTTTTCGATATTTTCTTCCAAAGATTTTTCTTTTACGAGCAAAACATTATTTCTGATAATAGCATCGATAATTGCTTTTCTTCCCTCTTTGGATAAACCTCTACCCAAATCTCTGCCGCCACCGATAGATGCCGCTATACTTTTGTAGGGAAATATTTTTTTATCATTAAGATATGATTCCAAATCCAGCCATGTAAAATCGGGATCTGTCATACCGAACATGGACGAACCCACCGAAGAAATAATCACCAACTTTAAACCCAAAACCTTTGCGGCACTCATTAATGCCAAATTTATTGCAGGATAAGAAGAAGTAAAATTAACTAAAATCTCATCACCTTTTTTTAATTTTGCCTTTTTGAATAATTCTACGAAGACCGCCGCCATATTCGGATTTAAAGAAGTGATTTTTGCGTTTAAATTACCTCTGTCGGTTGTAATTATGGTATTTTTTTCACCTATCAAATATGATTTATACGGATCATTTATCGGATCTGTGATTTTATTTTTTGAAATAAGATATTTTTTTACGGCGATTTCCGCCTTTTGCATTAATTTTGCGGCTTGTAATTTTTTATCGAAATATTTTCTTTTTATATATACGCGACTATTATTAACCCATAAAAATAACAGAATTGATATTACAAACAAAGCCAATAAACTGAATTTTGATTTCACACTCGGTATAAACATTTTTTCCCCTTATACTTCTATCAATTGTCCGTTAAAAATAATAACCAAAAGCAAGCGAACGATAACCGCGGCAACAAACATAACGGTTAAGGTTTTTAAAACACCTTGTTTTGCCATGGAATTTGCCATTAATCCCGGGATAATATAACCGATTATTTGAACGGCATAATTTGTATGAAACGACAAAAACCATCCGTAATTCCTAGCAAACCAACCTAAGATGAAACCGAGAAGAATGGATATTACCATCCTTCTTCTTCCGTAGATAAACATCACCTTTCCAAGTAGTTTTACCATAATCAAAACCAAAAATGCGATAATCAAAGTTGCTAAAATTGTCCAAAACTGATGCAAATACAAAGCGATATAACCGGATACCACAATACCTCCGGCTGCTGCACCGAAAGTTTCCAAGAAAAATAAACTTAATAAAACACCTAAACCTATTGCTACTTCAATCATTTTCCTTTTCCTTAAAATATTCTAATATTATTTCACCGTTTCCATGAATATTTCCAATTCCCATTAATAAAATCTTTTCTCCTTTTAATTCTTGCATTGCTTCCACAAGAGTTTTTCCGTTTATCCAGCCGAGATTAGCCAATTTTTCTTTCGGGATTTTTTGAGCAATTGCATAATTATAGATTGTATTTGTTTGTTCTCCAATAAGATACAATTTTGAAAATTTAAGATTTTTGCTCATTTCCACCAATTGTTTTGAGCGAAAGATTCTATCGGCGCGTGTACTTAAAACGATAGCCGTTTCATCGGTATTTTTATAAAGTTTTTGAACATATTTGATCAAAATTTCCGTAGATTGCGGATCATTTGCGGCAAAGGAATGAGAAAAGAAAATCTTTTTATTTTTATATTTTTTACGAATATCTCCGCCGCTCCCACATCGGGTTTTGCCTTGTACATACCTTGAAGAGCGGTTTCTCTATCCACTCCGCAAGCTTTGCAAACCGCAAGAGCCAAGGCAACATTTTCTTTGTGCTCGATATGTGAGAATTTTCGCATTTCCTCGTCGGAAACCGTTTCTTCTTTGCTTCTTTCGATGTAGGTTCCCATTTTGTCTGCAATTTTTTTCATAAGCGGAAACATTTTATACTCTGCTGTAAACATTTTTCCATTTTTGGGAATTGTATTGCATAAAGAAAGGGTAACGTTTTTTATTCCCGGTCCCATCACATCCAAATGGTCTAAACGAGAATTTGTGATAACCCCTATGTCGGCTTTAACCATTTTATGTTCCGTTTCCCATTGGTATTCCGGCGTTACCGCCATACATTCCAAAACCAAATACTCCACTTTTCTTTCGGAAGCAAATTTGATTGTTTTTATTTGCTCTTTTATATTAGCTCCGAAGTATCGGTTTATAAGTCGTTCGTTTCCGTTTTCATATATAATACTTGCAGCCGAACCCGTGGTTTTTGCCAACGTTTTCTTTCCGCCGGCTCTTAAACCTGCGGCTATCAATCGAGTTACACTGGATTTACCTCTTGTACCGTTCACATGGATTACATTCGGTATCGACTTTCTATAATGCTGATGCCTAAAATACTCATAGATCCAATAGAGCATCAATAAAATAAGACCTATAATCAAACTTATCATATATTTCTACCTTTATGTAAAAATTTTTCTCACTGAATGCAATTTTTATTCCCTTTGAATGCTGTAAATATATTTTTTGTTTTAATATTTCAACAGTTGGAAAAACTTTATTATTTTTTCATTAATCATTTTCAAATAATATCGGTATAAACCGGCAATTTGCCATTTAAATGGAAGTATCGGCTTATATTATTTTTACAAAAAAATTCCTTATTAAAATCCTTGACGCTATAAGTCGATTTTTAAGTTTGGCAAAAATTTTAACAAATAAAAAAGGAGTAACTTATGAAGAAGAAAGTTATTATCATGGGTGCTGCCGGTAGAGATTTTCATAACTTTAACCTCTATTACAGAGACAATGAAAATTACGAAGTGGTAGCTTTTACAGCAACACAAATTCCGAATATTGACAACAGAAAATACCCGGCTGAACTGGCAGGAAAATTGTATCCCGAAGGTATTCCCATTTATGCCGAAGAAGAAATCGTAGATCTTATTCAAAAGTATGATGTGGACGAAGTTGTATTTTCATACAGCGATGTTCCTCACGAAAGAGTAATGCACAACGCATCTTTGGTAAACGCCGCAGGTGCCGATTTCAAATTAATGGGAACAAAATTTTCAAGAATCAAAACATCCAAACCTTTGGTAACCGTTTGTGCGGTTAGAACGGGATGTGGAAAAAGTCAAACTACAAGAGCGGTTGTAAAAGCTTTGAAAGAAAAAGGCTTAAACGTTGTATCAATCAGACATCCGATGCCCTATGGTGATTTGGTTGCTCAAAAAGTTCAAAGATTCGCCCAAATCGAAGATCTTGAAAAACACAAATGTACAATTGAAGAAATGGAAGAATATGAACCTCATATCAAGATGAATAGCGTTATATATGCCGGTGTTGACTACGGTGCTATTTTAGAAGAAGCCGAAAAAGAAGCCGACGTAATCGTTTGGGACGGTGGAAACAACGATACACCTTTCTACACTTCCGATAAAGAGATAAAAATTGTGGTTGTGGATCCTCACAGACCCGGACACGAAGTAACATACTATCCCGGAGAAACAAATCTTAGAATGGCTGACGTAGTAGTTATTAACAAAATCGATTCGGCTGACTTCGAAGATATTTTGGAAGTAAGAGAAAATATTCTTGAACTTAATCCGCAAGCTATCGTTATAGACGGTGCTTCTCCCCTCACTGTGGATAATCCCGAACTTATCGAAGGTGCAAGAGTTTTGGTAGTGGAAGACGGACCCACACTTACTCACGGAGAAATGAAATACGGCGCAGGAGTTGTAGCCGCCAGAAAATACAATGCCGCAGAACTTGTTGACCCCAGAGAATGGGCTGTAGGTACAATCGCTGAAACTTATGAAAAATATCCCGAAATAGGTATTTTGTTACCCGCTATGGGATACGGCGAACAACAAATGAAAGATCTTGAAGAAACAATTAACGCTTCCGATGCCGATGTGGTTATCATAGCCACTCCTATCGATTTAAGAAGAGTCATCAACATCAAAAAACCGGCGGTTCAGGTAAAATATGATCTTCAGGAAATCGGCCATCCCACAATAAAAGACGTTTTAAAAGATTTCTAAATAACCATATTATTAAAATTGAGAGACTCATAAAGATTAAAAGAGTCTCTCTTTTTTTTTCCAAAAAAACTTACGGAGGATAACGTGAATAAAATTGCAGTTATGGCACTGGGCGGAAATGCCATTATCAAAGCCGGACAAAAGGGTACTATCACCGAACAATTTCAAAACACAAGAGAAAGTTTGCCCGGGATTGTTCAACTGATAAAAGAAGGTTACAAAATAGCATTAACACATGGAAACGGACCACAAGTAGGCAATTTGTTAATTCAACAATTAGCCGGATTGGACAAAGATATCGCACCGCTACCATTGGGTGTATTGAATGCCGCAACCGAAGGCACTATGGGTTATATGATAGAACAAAGTCTTCAAAATATTTTATTTGAAGAAAAAATCGATAGAAAAGTAACCACCATACTATCGCAAGTTGTTGTGGATAAGAATGATCCGAGTATAAAAAATCCTTCCAAACCGGTAGGACCTTTTTTTACAAAAGAACAAGCGGATAAATTCGCAAAAGAATACGGTTGGACAATGATAGAGGATGCAGGAAGAGGTTATCGTCAGGTGGTTCCTTCTCCGAAACCTTTGGAAGTTATTCAAGCAAATTTGATAAAGAAATTGGTAACCGAAGGCACAATAACAATTGCTTGCGGCGGTGGCGGAATACCCGTGTATATAGATGAAAACGGAAAATATGAAGGTTTTGATGCGGTTATAGACAAAGACTTTGCTTCCGCTCTTTTGGCAAAAGAAATAGGAGCGGACTTATTGGTTATTCTCACCGGAGTTGATAAAGTTTCAATCAATTTCGGGAAACCGAATCAAAAGGATTTGGATAAATTAACCGTGGAAGAAGCAAAAAAATATTATGAAGAAGGACAATTTCCCAAAGGCAGTATGGGACCTAAAATTTTAGCCGCTATCGACTTTATCGAATCAGGCGGTAAAGAGGTATTAATTACTTCCATAGAAAAAGTGGCAGATGCTTTCAAAGGAAAAACAGGTACAAAAATAACAAAATAATATTTAAAGTTCTAACTTTATCTAATTTTAGGCGACTGATTAATAATGTCGCCTTTTTGTATGATGAATCTATGATTATCTCGGTAATTTCGCAAAAAATTTGTACGGAGAAAGATGTGATACTAACAGAGCTAAAAAATATTTTGACGGAATATTATAAAAGAAATTGTTTACCTTAAAAAAACTTAGGGAGTAAATCCATGAAAAAGGTCTTATTAATCTTGTTCGTTATGTTTTCAATACAACTATTTTCTTTATCGTCGGATACATTGTTTGTAAATTTTGAAAATGACATACCAAATTCAAATGCGAACGATTTTTATTCATTTGTAGGAAAATGGCATATAGATTTGGATTCCAAAAATAAAGTTTATGCCGTGGACGGTAGAAAATGGGAAAGAGGACTTTTGTCCGAAGGGATTGTAAGCAAAGCAAAAGGCTTATATGGAGATAGATACGCCGAATTTTTAGATAATTTGGAAGCATATAAATATTTTCCTTTATCAATATATAAAAAAATAGATAATTTCTCAAACGGCGTAATGAAAGTAAAATTCAAAGGAATTAGCGGTAGAATTGATAGAGCCGCCGGAATTGCTTTCAATATCAAACCGAACGGAGATTATTTGGTGGTGCGAGCCAATCCTTTGGAAAACAATTTGGTATTATTTAAAATGAAACATGGTAAAAGAAGTGCGGTGAGATGGATAAGAGGTGTAAAAACTCCTTCAAATGTATGGCATACGCTAAAAGTGGAAATAAACGGAAACAATATAAAAGGCTACATTAACGGCAAACTGTATCTAAATTATAATTACAAAGAAAAAATATCAGGTAAAATCGGGTTGTGGTCAAAAGCCGATAGCTACGTTTTTTTCGATGATTTTAGCGTTATAAAATATAAAAAGGAAAAATAATGGGTATAATTATAGAGATTTGGGAACATAATTGGATTTTTTTATTAAGATTACTTCTTGCAATGATACTTGGTGCATTGGTTGGTTTGGAACGACAAACTCGTGGACGGTCAGCAGGGCTAAGAACAAATATTTTGGTGTGTCTCGGTTCAGCTGCAATAATCGTGGCATTCCAAAAGCTGGCAATGGACTTTCATGTAGGTGCCGAGTCGGCGATTAGAATGGATCCCGCAAGAGCGGCGGCCGGAGTGATTACCGGCATCGGATTTTTAGGAGCAGGTACCATTATCAAGATAAAGGATTTTGTAAGGGGACTTACCACCGCTGCATCCATTTGGGTGGTTTCCGCTATTGGCGTTACGGTAGGTTTGGGAGAATATGTCATCTCGATAGTTGTTACTTTATTAGTTTTGTTTTCTTTATATGTTTTGCATCACCTACCGATGAAAGCGGATCATTATTTTACTCTCCATCTGAAATGGACAGGCAATATCAAACTTCTCGACGAAACGATGAATTTATTAAAAAAGAACAATATTATTATTAAAAACAGGGAAATTTTAGTTAAATCGAAAGCATCTTCGAATCATGCGATATTATATT
>CAZUGB010000182.1:0-2042 GCA_964619925.1 uncultured Candidatus Cloacimonadota bacterium | reverse complement strand
TGCAAAGAATTTATAGAAAAAAACAATGGAATTATTTCCGTGGAAAGTACGGAAGGAAAAGGAACCACATTTACAATAACACTACCTACCGAAAATTTGGATTTCCCCGAACCGGAATAATATTTTATTCCCTTTATTATTTTTTTTGCTCTTTTGTTTCTAAAATAAAGAATCGATTTGCAATCAATAGCTTTTGTTCGATTATAAAATTTAAGGAATAACCCATAAATATTTGACATCAAACCGAGTATATAAAAATAGAGAAAAATTCACAAGGAGAAGAGAATGAAAAAGATATTCGTTATCACATTTTTAATAATTTTTGCGCTTAATCTGTTTGCCATTTCGAAAGAAGAATTTAATAAAATCGAAAAAGATTTGGAAAAACAGGCTGGAAAATATGCAAGTAGTCCTTATCACAATTCAATAAAAAATCAAAAGGTTACCACGGAATATCAGGTTGGCGACACAAAAGTTTTTTGGAAGTGGGATTTAAGCGTAATGCCGCCCACATGGGTTCAAACACCCTCCACTTGCAGAGCGGTGGGAGAACATTGCTATCTTTTTGTAGCGGATGAAGATTGGCAAATTAATATGAATGAATCCGATGTTCAAGTGGTGATGAATTATTTGGAAAATCAAACAATGAATACGAATGAATATGGTGCTATTGAAATGGATATTGAACATTTCGGACCTATTCCGGACGAGTTGGACAACGATCCTAAACTTATTGTATTTTATTCCGCTTTGGGATCTTTCGGCGGTTCTACATTTGACGGTTATTTTAGCGTGTATAATCAAGTTACGGAAGAAGAAGCTCACAACTTAAATCCTCCCGGACACAGCAACGAATGTGAAATGATTTATATGACCTGTTACCCGCTTGATCCCACGGATCCCGTTCGTATCTCCGTTTTGTCTCACGAATTACAACACCTTATCCATTGGGGATTTGACCAAAATGAAGATACTTGGCTTAATGAAGGTATGAGCGAACTGGCTATGGTCTATTTCGGTTTGCCCGATCCGATTTCACAATTTCCTTCCAATCCTAATAATTCCCTAAATTCATGGAACCAAACCTTTGCCGATTATGTAAAAACCATGCTGTTTTTTACTTATCTTTATGAACATTACGGAACAGGCAATCTGATTAAAGATATTGTGGAAGATCCTCAAAATTCCATTCAAAGCATCAGAAATCAACTTACTGAAAATAATGTAGATGAGTCTTTTGAAGATATTTTTACAAATTGGACTATTGCGAATTATCTTGATAATCCTTTTGTTTATGACAGCTTATATTATTATCAATCTTTGAATTTACCTTCCTTCTCCACATCCGCCACACACTCCTCTTATCCGGCATCAAGAACCGGCACGGTAAAAGCTTGGGCTACAAAATATATAAAAATATACTCGGGTAATAGCGATTTACAAATTCATTTCGAAGCAAATCATTCCGTTAATATCACCGCCATAAAAAAAGCTCATAACCAAGAAGACTATACCGTGAATACATACTCCGTTACGGACACTTTAACCCAACTGCTTCCCCACCTTACACAAGATGATTATTATATGGTTTTGGTAATATCCAATACAAACGATGCCTTATTATCATATTCATACACTATTTCCGAAACGGGAACATTTTCCGACGAAGATATTATCACACCTTCAAGCAATATTATCGCATATCCAAATCCAGTAAACTTTTTACAATCAGATCTTATCTTTAAATCGAATACCAAAACATCACAACCGATAACCGTTTATAATCTAAAAGGTGAAAAAATCATAACAATTAAAAACTCGGTTTGGAACGGAAAAGACAAAAATAATAAGTCGGTTAAAAACGGTATATATCTTTATAAAACTAAAAACAATAAAACGTTTGGTAAAATTGTAGTGATAAAATAATAAAAAGCCCGATTTATTCGGGCTTTTTTCGTTTATTTTCTCTTATTATTAGGGGGCTGAAACTTTTTCATAAATTTCTTTCCGTTTTCCATTCCGAGTTTAAACCATTCTCCCCA
>CAZUGB010000181.1:0-1730 GCA_964619925.1 uncultured Candidatus Cloacimonadota bacterium | reverse complement strand
TCTATAGTTTTTGGGTTCAATATCTAATTACCGTTATTATTTATCTTATATCATAATCTCCACTACTTGTGAGTGTGGTGGAGCCGAATGTTACGGTTGCAGAATAAAAATCTCCTATAATAAAAGAATTGTTTTTATCATCATTTACAATGGAACGACCTTCTTCATTATTATTTCCTCCTTTTAAGTTAGCTATATAATACGTAAAAAAAATAATATCGGTTTGGTCAAATTGTTTTTTATCACATGGTATGAGAATGGATTATAAATATCTAACCGATTATCAAATAATAAAAAATATTCTTCTCGTCAAATAAAGGTTAGGCAAAAAAATATTGACTTAAATCCGAATTTTTAAGGTGTGTCCATAAATTAAAAAAATTTAGCTTTTTTCGGGAAATAAAAACCGAAAATCAAGGAGTTAAAATGGCTGAAAAGACTGAGAAAGTCCAGCGAGAAAAAGACGGCATCATCATAAAGGAGGAAGACACTCCGGTAAAGATGCAAGTGGATGATGACGGTATCAAAACAGCCGGTGATAGAAAGAAATCTCCGGTGTATATTTATTACGATTGGTGTGTAAAGTGTGGCATTTGTATTACGTTTTGCCCTACCAATGCCCTTGGCAAACGACCGGACGGTTATCCGTTTTTGGAATTCCCCGACAAATGCATTCATTGTGAAACTTGTGACAGATTATGTCCTAACTTTGCTATCACAGGTGCTAAGGAAAAATAAACAGAGGCAATTATGAAAGAAAAATCAAAAATGGTATTAATGCAAGGTAATGAAGCCATAGCAATGGGAGCCTTAGCCGCGGGATTGGATTTCTTTGCAGGCTATCCCATTACGCCTTCTACGGAGATAGCGGAAATTTTGTCCGCCGAATTACCCAAACGAGGCGGTAAATTTATCCAAATGGAAGATGAAATAGCAAGTATCGCCGCTATAATAGGCGCATCTCTTGCGGGAGCAAAAGCAATGACAGCCACAAGCGGACCCGGATTTTCACTAATGCAAGAAGGTTTGGGATTTGCTCGAATGACCGAAACGCCCATTGTGGTTGTGGATGTTATGAGAGGCGGACCCAGTACGGGTTTACCCACCAAACCGGCACAAGCGGATATTATGCAGGCAAAATGGGGATCTCACGGAGATAGCCCCGCAATAGTATTGTATCCCGATTCCGTTTTGGAAAGTTACGAGCTATCAATTCGCGCTTTTAATCTTGCGGAAAAATATAGAACACCGGTTGTTTTGTTATCCGACGAAGTTTTGGGACACATGACCGAAGCGGTTAAATTACCCGATATAAAAGATGTGAAGATTATCAATAGAATAAAGCCAAACGTACCACCGGATTGGTATAAACACTATGAAGATAATCCAAAATACCGACATCCGGTAGCAAGCTACGGCGAAGGTTACAGATTTCATGTAACGGGTTTGGCTCATGATTCACACGGTTTTCCCACAAACAGACCCGATGAAATAGATATTATGATGACACGTTTAAGAAAAAAAATTACACATCATCTTGATGATTTGGTTCAAATAGAAAGTTTTAATATGGACGATGCAAAAGTGGCTATTATCGCCGCAGGTATCACGTCACGTTCCGCAAAATCAGCAGTTCTCACGGCAAGAAAAAACGACAGAAAATTAGGATTGGTAAGACCTTTAACCATTTGGCCTTTCCCCGACGATGCAATCAGAAAAGAATTGGAAAA
>CAZUGB010000180.1:0-9914 GCA_964619925.1 uncultured Candidatus Cloacimonadota bacterium | reverse complement strand
GCCTATCTTTCACAATCTGGTCAGCTTTATCTTGAAACGGGAATTATGAGCCTTGGCAAAGTATATGATTTCGGTCCTGTTTTTCGTGCTGAAAAATCAAAAACGCGTAAGCATCTTACCGAATTTTGGATGATGGATGCCGAAGCCGCTTTTGTGGAACACAAAGAAAACATGAAAATTCAGGAAGAATTAATAAGATACGTTATCAGAACAGTGTTAGAAAAAAACAAACAGGAATTGGAGCTTTTGGAAAGGGATGTGGAAAAGCTTAAAAAAGCAGATGCACCGTTTAAGATAATAACTCACAGACAAGCCATAGATAAGCTGAAAGCTTTGGGCGTAAACATAGGTTACAATGATGATTTTGGCGCTCAAGAGGAGGAATTAATCACAAAAGATTCCGATGTACCCGTATTTGTGGAAAAATGGCCGAAAGATATTAAAGCATTTTATATGAAAAGAGACCCCGATGATGAAAACTTGGTTCTCGGTTCCGATTTAATCGCACCCGACGGTTTCGGTGAAATTATCGGAGGTTCCGAAAGAGAAACCGATTACGAAGCCCTAAAACAGCGTATGATAGATGAAAAAATGGATTTGGAAGAATATCAATGGTACCTTGATTTGCGAAAATACGGTTCTGTTCCGCATAGTGGATTCGGTATTGGTCTTGAAAGACTTGTTCAATGGATGAGCGGCATCAGACACATCAGAGAAGTAATTCCTTTCCCGCGAATGATTCATAGATTGTATCCATAAAAAAATGGCACGCCCAGAAGGACTCGAACCCTCAACCCTCTGATCCGAAGTCAGATGCTCTATCCAATTGAGCTATGGGCGCACTTGAAATACCAGAAATTTTTTTTGCAAAAAATTGTCAAAAAGAATGATGTTTTTTATCCACAAAACGTACCGGAGATAAATTGAAAATTATCTATGATAAGAATAATATAACCGTATATCAAGGTGAAGCGGGTAGCGTAAATGCCACTTTAATCGAATATCCCACTCACCTTGTTTTGATTGATTCGATGTATAATTCAATTGATGTTAAAAATTTGAAAAATGAAATTTTAAAGAGAAAAAAACCCCTTAAATATCTAATAAATACCCATTTTCATTTTGATCATTTTTGGGGAAATAAAGAGATAGCTAATACAAACACTATCCTTTTTGCTCATAAAAACTTTATAAAAACAGCAACTACCAGAGTGAAATCCGAAAGAGAACGAAAAATTCTTCTTAAAAGAAACCGATACCCCGATATAACTTTTTCAGATGATATTTTTTTGGATGATATGCATCTTTTTCATACCCCCGGACACACAATAGACAGCATTTGCATTCATATTGCAAAATCCAATATTTTAATAGCCGGCGATACTATTTTAGGCAAAGAAAACAATATAAAATATCCCCCCTATTTTGTGGAAGGTTCGATTAATCAAATGATTTCTACAGTGGAACAAATAATGCAAATAAATTTTGATACTTTAATACCCGGGCATTTTGATGTAATTACAAAGCAAAATGTTGAATATGATTTGAATTATCTAAAAAATTTACTCTTCAACCGTAAAATCGATTTGCCCGAAAACAAACTGATATATAAAATTCATAACGATAATAAAAAAAATATAAAAAGGTGGTAAAAAATGTTAAAAAAAATCGTTTTATTCGCTATGGTATTATCTTTTACACTCATTTTCGCAAATGAAAAAGAAGTTGATTATTTTCAGGACTATCGAAAAAATCCTACGTTTGAAAATTTCCAAAAAGCCATTACCTACTACAATTCGAATTTAAAAAAAGATTCAAAAGATTATGAATCCAACCTGTATTTATCATATCTTTATTTTATGGAAATGGACAAAAACGTAAAAACCATGCAGGCAAATTTCGATTCGCTGGATACCAGAACAAAGTTTTCATTGGCAAATCTTTTATTATCCTTAGGAAAATATGAAGAAAGTTTAAAATATTACGACATTCTGAACAAAGATGTTCCCAAATGGTCTTGTCCTTGGCGACACAAAGGCGAAGCACTATTAAAATTAAAACGATACAACGAAGCGGAAGAGGCTTTGAAAAAAGCTATTGAAACCAGAAAAGAACATTATGATGCCTACATTATGCTTGCAGAAGTACAAAATAAATTGGGAAAATACAAGGAAGCACTTCAAACTTTGGAAACCGGTTTATCATACAAAGGCAAAGATATAGAAGACAGTGAAGACGAAGTTTCCGATTTGGATGTTCAATTTCTTAAATTGGAATTATTGAAAAAAAATAATAAAATGAAAGAATTTAAAAATCTGGAAAAACTTTTAAAGGAAAAAGCCCCGAAAGATGAAAGGTGGAACCGCATTAACTCATAGTAGGAGGATATTATGAAAAGGATATTTCTCATATCCGTTTTGCTTTTTATTGTTATTTTGATTTTCTCTTCTCAAATCGAGCGATTTGTAGTTAGATTGAATAATCCTTCTTTGGAAGAAGTAAAATATTTCAAAACACATAATTATGATGTTGCGTCATATAAACCCGGTGTATATCTTGATTTGGTAGTTGATAAATCCACTTATCAAAACCTTATTTCACAAGGCTATACTTTAAAAATCACACAAACCGAAAATCAAATTAAAAACAATCTTTCCGAAAAACCAATAGACGGTTATCGTTCATACAATGATATGCTTGCGGAACTTCAACAAATCGAATCACTGCACCCCGATATTTGTAAACTTTATGACATAGGCGATAGTTGGGGAAAAATATATTATAACGAAGGCAATTCCAATTACGAAGATTTTCAACATGACATTTGGGCATTAAAAATCTCGGATAATGTGGAAATTGAAGAAGACGAGCCTAATATTCTTTATGACGGTGAACATCATGCCCGCGAACCGATTAGCATGGAAATGGTAATGAAAATTATTTATCATATCGTAAATAACTACGGCTCCGATACTCAAATTACAAACGATGTAAACAACAAACAAATATGGTTTGTTCCCTTGGTAAATCCTAACGGTCATAAATTGGTGTGGGATCAAACAAATTATTGGTGGAGAAAAAACATCAGAGATAACAATCAAAACGGCACTATTTATTCGGGAAATACCACCGATAATCAAGACGGAGTTGACCCGAATAGAAACTACGGTTTCGAATGGGGCGATGTAGGTACTACCGATGAATGGACGGGAGAAACATATCACGGTCCTAATGCTTTTTCCGAACCTAATATTCAAGCAATGAGAGATCTTGTTTGCGCGCATAATTTCGTTGCGGCTATATCATATCACAGTTATAGTGAATTGGTTTTATTTCCCCTCGGTTATCAAAACAATACTATTGCACCCGACCATGATGCTTTGGAAAATTTAGCCGTTCAAATGGCAAACACCATACCTTCTCTTGACGGCGGACATTATACACCGCAAGAAAGCTGGCAATTGTATCCCTGCATGGGAACTTCCGACGATTATTATTATGGCTCTCGAGGGATTTTTGCTTTCACGATTGAACTGGGACAAGAATTTATACCCGTTTCTTCCGTAATGAATCAAATAATTCAAGATAATCTCACAGCCGCTATGATTTTATTGGACAGAGTTGATAATAGAGTGCTTACGGGACATATTACGGATGCGGTTACAGGCGAACCCATATCCGCTCAAATATTTGTTCAAGGTGTTGATGATACCGGTGTTTATGTGGAACCAAGACTAAGCGACGAAACCTTTGGAAGATATTATAGACTATTATTACCCGGAAATTATTCAGTTACTTATTCCAAATACGGGTATGAACCCCTTACGGTTACGGTAAATATCACGGATTCCGGTCAAACGATTTATGACCCAGCCTTACAACCTGTTTCGAATAGATTTTCTTTTGGCGGTATTATTAGATCCTCAAACGATTTTTCACCTCTGGAAAATGTGGAAATATCCATTTTGAATACCCCTTTTGAAAATGTAACAACAAATCAAAACGGTGAATTTGAAATTCAGGATATTGCTCCGGGTACATACACGGTTCAAATTTTTAAACAAGATTATACAAGCTTAAATCTTGAAATTAATTTTGATCAAGATATTGAAATGCCTCTTTTTTTAACTCCTATAAATGCCGAAGATTTTGAAAACGGTATTCCCTCGGAGTGGAATTCACATCTCACTACAAACCAATGGCACATCGTATCCGACAACGCATATAGCGGTTCTCATTCATTATGTTCAAATGATATAAGTGATAATCAAACTGCCGCTTTTACATATCAAACATCTAACCTTACCAATAATAGTTATGTTTCATTTTACAGAAAAGTTTCTTCGGAATCGGGATACGATTTTCTTAATTTCTATATTGATAATCAGCTTCAAGATCAATGGTCGGGAGAAAAAAATTGGGAATATTTTATTTATGAGGTTCCTGCGGGAACGCATAACCTTTCTTGGCAATACACAAAAGATCAGTATGTTAGCGACGGTTCCGACTGTGCATGGATTGATTTGGTTATGATGCCGGATGCTAATACATCGGATAATGAAATTATTGTCTTCCCTCAGGAAATAGTTTTGGAAATGCTCGAAAATTCGGTTTTGGATAGCACATTTTCGATATTTAACAATTTGTCGTCAGATGTTCAAAATATTTCGATTACCAGTTCCGAAGAATGGCTTGAAATACCTCAAAACAATATAAATCTAAATGCTAAACACGGTAAATTTATCGATTATACCGTAACTACTACCGAACAAGGTGAATTTGATGCAAATATTCTCATTCAATATAACAATCAAACACTCACCATTCCGGTTTATTTGGTTGTTTCAAGCGCTTTCTCCGATGACACGCAAATCCCTTTGAGCACCGAACTTTACAATGTCTATCCTAATCCGTTTATGATTTCCTCTAAAAAATCAAATTTGAAAATTAATTATCAACTTGCAAAAAAATCCCAAACTTCATTGACAATATTTAACCTGAAAGGGCAATTGATTGCAAAATTAACGGAAGGCGTTCAAACAGCAGGAAAACACAGCGTTTCTTGGAATCTTAAAGATAAAAACGGTAAAAAAATATCGTCCGGTATTTATTTTTATAAATTGGATTCCAAAGATAAAACGTTAATAAAAAAAATAACCGTAATAAAATAATTTGTTAGGAGTATTTATGAAAAAAATTATTTTCATTATCGCATTATTGGTAATGATTATCTCTCTATTCGCCGCAGAAACAGGTGAAACGTATTTTAAATTTAAAATTAACTCAAAAAAAGAATTACTCAAATTAACCCGTATTATTTCCATTGATAATGTAAAAGGTAATACTGTTTATGCTTATGCTAATAATGACGAATGGCAAAAATTTTTATCATTGGGATATAATTACACAAAACTCACAAATCCGGGTTTAACATTAAAAAATCCCAAAATGGCATACTCCAAAGACCAAATGAGAGATTGGGATTATTATCCGACTTATGATACTTATGTAAGTATGATGTATGATTTTGCGGAAGAATATCCCGCTATTTGTTCCGTTCAAAGCATCGGGCAAAGTCAAGAGGGCAGAGAATTATTGGTTGCCAAAATTTCCGACAACGTTTCGGTAAACGAAGATGAACCCGAATTTTTTTATACGGCACAAATGCATGGAGATGAAATTGTTACCTACATTACAATGCTTCATTTAATCGATTATCTTTGCTCAAATTACGAATCTGATGACACTGTTACGGAATTAGTAAATAACATGCAAATATACATCAATCCGCTTTCCAATCCCGACGGCACATATCATGGCGGAAACGATACGGTATCGGGTGCTGTTAGATATTTGGCAAACGGTGTGGATCCCAATAGAAATTTTCCCGATCCACAATATGGCGATCATCCCGACGGAAACGATTGGGCTCCCGAAACAATAAGTATGATGGAATTTGCATCTTCTCACCATTTTGTAATGTCGGCAAATTTTCACAGCGGTGCCGAAGTGGTAAACTATCCTTGGGATACTTGGCAAAGAATACACGCAGATAACGATTGGTATGTTTTTGTTTCCAGAGAATATGCCGATACGGTTCATCAAAATGCTCCCGACGGATATATGAATTTTTTGGATAACGGCATTACAAACGGTTATGCTTGGTATCCCGTAAACGGTGGCAGACAAGATTATATGAACTATTTCCAGCATTGCAGAGAGATTACAATAGAACTTTCAAATGTTAAAATGCTCCCCGCAAGTCAATTATTAGACCATTGGAATTATAATAAAAATTCACTGATAAAATATATGCAACAAGCTCTTTACGGTATAACCGGTCACGTTACCGATCAAGACGGCAATCCGATAGAAGATGCCGAGATTACAATTCTGGAGCACGATCAGGATAATTCGCAAGTTTATACCACATCCACTTTCGGCACATACTATCGTCCTTTAAAAGCCGGAATTTATACCGTGAAAATATCAAAAAACGGTTATGCTCCCCAAATATATCAAAATGTGAGTGTTCAAGACTATTCCACCACCGAACTTGATGCGGTATTATATTTGCCTACAAACGTTACGGTTCACGGTATCGTAAAAGATTCTCAAACTTTGGAACCGATACCGAATGCCACGATTACACTGCTTGATTCTTCCATTCCTCCCGCTACAACAAACCAAGATGGTGAATACCAAATTCCTAACGTTCCGGTAGGTTCTTATACATTTGTGGTATCCGCTCAAGGTTATAATACCTTCGTTCAAATAGAAAATGTAACGGAAACTTCCTTTGAATTTAACTTTAATCTCACATTTTCCACAGCGGAAAGTTTTGAAGGAAACACTTTCCCCGAACATTGGTCATTTGAAGGAGATGCCGATTGGACAATAGATTCGCATGAATTTTATAATGGCATTCATTCTGCCAAATCCGGCGATATTGACGACGGTCAAACTTCTTCCTTGCTATACACCACCACATTAAACGAATCGGGACAAATCTCGTTCTATTTTAAAGTTTCCTCCGAAAACGCTTATGACTTTTTGAAATTTTATATAGACGGGCAAGAAATGGGTAGTTGGTCAGGTGATTTGGATTGGGCTAATATAGCTTATGATGTGGAAGAAGGTTCTCATGTTTTCAAATGGAGTTACCAAAAAGACACTTCCGTATCGGAAGGAGAAGATTGTGCTTGGATAGATATGGTGGATATGCCTTCTCACGGCATGCCGGAAATGGAAGTTCATCCTTTGGAATTTAATGTGAATATTCCCACGGACACGGTTCTTACCGATTCTTTATTTATTGCAAATGTAGGTTCTTCCGTTTTGGAATACTCTATAACCATAAATCAAAACAAAAACAGAGCACAAAAAAATATCGAAGGTTCATATTTGGAATGCGCTCAATCGTCATTTTACACGGGAGCGCCGCAAGCACTGGATTTCACGGTTCATATGAGTAGTAACGACGGCGAATGGCTTAAATTTATCTATATTAGATTTCCACAAGAAATTCAAATAGACCAATCTTCCATAGGGGATTTTGTGGTAGGTGATGCCGGACATACTTTGCCTTTTGTATCCGTTAGCGGAGACAATACCGTTAGATGGGGCGACGGAAACGCTTATCTGGAAAACGATGACGTGGCTAATGCATCCCTTATCTTTTCCTCTTTATATCTCTATGAAGACGATATCGATTTGTCATATACACTTACGGGTGACAATTGGGGTACCGGTATTCATCAAATCGAAGATACGATACATTTAACCAACAATGGACCTGTGGTAAGTTGGTTTTCTCTTAGCAACCATTCAGGTACAATAGCTCCGGGTGATACGCTTATCAACGAAATTTCATTTTTCAGTTCCAATCTTGACATAGGTACATATTCTGCCGAATTGCTCATTACTGATAATGCTGGTGAATCAATAACGATTCCTCTTCATCTCACGGTTTCGGAAGCTTCTACTAATGATGATATAACAACACCTGAAAAATTATCGTTAATGAATTATCCTAATCCATTTAATCCGGAAACAAAAATTTCGTTTAACTTAAATAAAAAATACATAAAAAACACCAAAATTGAAATATTCAATCTGAAAGGTGAAAAAGTAAAAACGATTAAAAATTTCATAAAAAATAACGACAATAGTTACTATACCATTTGGAACGGAAAAAACGATAACGGTAAAAATGTGGGAAGCGGTATTTATCTATATCGTTTAAAATCCGATAAAATAAACATATCCAAGAAGATGATTCTTCTTAAATAAACAAGTTTTAAGCCTCGCAAAATGCGGGGCTTTTTTAATGGTAAAATAATAAGACAAAGTCCTTTTTAATCATTATCATGCCACTAAAATTATTTTATGATATTAAGTAATACAACATTCTATATTACAATTATTTATGTTATTATTTTGGAAAATTATATCAATATTTCCTCGATTTCATTATAACATCTTTTCTATCAGCTTGTTACATTCCTATTTATATCAGTTTTTTAGATAATAGAAAAAAAATATTGCTTTTTTTGTTTCAATTAGTTGACAAATATTAACGATTATTTTCTATTGTTACAAAGAGAAAAAACGGAGGCATATTTTGAAATTTTTGATTCCTGATTTTATATTAAAAAATTACAATTCAAAAAAAGATTCAGGTTCATTTTATGCCTTTTCGATGTTCATTGATATTTCCGGTTTTACAAATATGACACAAAATCTTATGAAAAACGGAAAAGAAGGCGCGGAAATTTTATCCGAAATGATAAATGACATATTTTCACCTTCAATTAAAAAGATATATTCTCAAGGCGGTTTTATCACCACATTTGCCGGAGATGCCTTTACTGCCGTTTTTCCTACAAATAATTTCAAAATGCCTTTGAATGCCGCAATTTTTACCAGAGATGAATTTGTAAAAAAAGGTAAAATTTCCACCAAATACGGTTCATTTGCATTATCGGTTAAGATCGGCTTATCTTATGGAAAAATAAATTGGCAAATCATTACAAATAATATCCAACACGCTTTTTATTTTATGGGAGAAGCTATAAATAACTGTGCAAAAAGCGAACATCAGGCAAGAAGCAACGAAATAATATTTGACGAACATTTCAAAACAAACATCGAAGATGAAAGTAATCTTGTTTATAACAAAATAACCGAAAAATATTACATTTTGAAAAACAAAACCTACGATATGCAGAACGAAATAGAAATAATCCCGCTTGAATATGATCAATCGAAATTTATTCCGCAAACTATCTTAAATTCCAATTTTAAGGGTGAATTTCGAGAAATTGTTTCCTGCTTTATATCCTTTGAAAAAACACCGAATTTGAAAGAAAATCTGTCAAAGATGATTGATCTAAGTTACAGATACGGCGGTTATTTTAATAAGATAGATTTTGGTGACAAAGGCGGAATAGCATTAGTTATTTTCGGGGCTCCCATAGCACAAGAAAATCTTTTTAACAGAGCTTGTGAATTTTCTTTGGCACTATCCAAAATGGAAAATTTTCCCACCCGCATCGGGATGACTTTCGGTACGGTTTTCACAGGTTTTGTAGGTAGCCCTTATAGAATGGAATATACCGCCTTGGGTATGGTAGTGAATTTATCGGCACGATTTGCAATGTTTGCAAGATTCGGTGAAATTTTAATTGATAATCCCATATTGGAAAATATTAAAAACGATTATTCTTACGAAGAATTAGGCGAAAAAGATTTTAAAGGCTTTTCCAAACCGATTAAAGTTTTTCGATTGATAAAAAAAATATCATCACACATCAAACCCGCTTTCAAAGATAAAATGACGGGAAGAAAACAGGAACTGGATACCTTATACAAATTTGTATTACCTATTTTCGAACGAAAAAAATCTCCCGGAA
>CAZUGB010000179.1:0-18692 GCA_964619925.1 uncultured Candidatus Cloacimonadota bacterium | reverse complement strand
CTCAATATGATTGCGATATAACCTACGGAACAAATAGCGAATTCGGATTTGATTATCTTAGGGATAATATGGCGGTTAGTATGGAGCATGTGGTTCAGCGTTCGCATCAATATGCCATTGTGGACGAAGTGGATAGCGTTTTAATAGACGAAGCGAGAACCCCCTTGATAATTAGCGGTCCGGTGAGCGAAAGCAAAAATTATTACAAGGAAATCAAACCGCTTATTCAAAGAATCGTAGCCGCTCAAACCGCTTTGGTAAAAGAATATCTTTCGCAGGTTAATGCTATCCTAAAAAGAGATGAACCCGATACCGACACTTTGGGAACACTCCTATTAAAAATTCAAAGAGCCGCTCCCAAAAACAAAGCTTTTTTGAAATTAATGAAAGATGCTCAACTAAAAAAATTGGTTTCCGATTATGAAGGATATTATCTCAGAGATAAAAAAATGCATGTGCTTGATAGCGATTTGTATTATGCCATAGAAGAAAAGCAAAACAGCGTGGAACTTACCGAAAAAGGAATTGATATAGTATCAAAACAATATCCGGAACTGTATGTTTTGGAAAGTTTTGACGAAGCTCTGGCAAAAATCGATAACGATGATTCGCTTGATTTTGAAGAAAAACTGAAACAAAAAGAAAAAATTACCTCCGAATTTATGGAAAAAAATGAAAAACTTCATAACATCAAGCAACTTATCAGAGCATATACAATGTTTGAAAAAGATGTCGATTATGTGGTGGTGGATAACAAAGTGATAATCGTAGATGAATTTACCGGCAGAATGATGCCCGGCAGAAGATTTAGCGACGGTTTGCATCAGGCTTTGGAAGCAAAAGAAAATGTGGTTATCGAAGAAGCCACTCAAACGTTTGCCACCATTACGCTTCAAAATTATTTTAGAATGTATGAAAAATTAGCCGGTATGACGGGAACCGCCGCCACGGAAGAACAGGAGTTTTTGGAAATTTACAAACTTCCGGTTGTGGTGGTGCCTACAAATTTGCCTATTTCCCGAATTGATCACGATGATAAAATTTATCTGACCAAAAACGATAAATATCAGGCGATAATAAGAGAAATCGAGTATTGGCACAATTTGAACAAACCCGTGCTTGTGGGAACGGTAACCGTGGAAGTTTCCGAAATTTTAAGCAGAATGCTGAAAAGAAGAAAAATAAAACACAATGTTTTAAATGCCAAATACCACGAGAAAGAAGCGGAAATTATAAAAGATGCAGGACAACCCGGTGCCGTAACAATAGCCACCAATATGGCGGGTAGAGGAACCGATATTAAACTCGGCGAAGGTGTGGTTACAAAACCCAAAGAAGAATATTTGAAACTAAAAAAAGAAATTACATCCGAATATCCCTACGGAAGACCTTTGGACGGTTTGCACGTTATCGGAACCGAAAGACACGAAAGCCGAAGAATCGATAGACAGTTGCGAGGAAGAAGCGGAAGGCAGGGAGATCCCGGAACATCAAGATTTTATCTCTCTTTGGAAGATGATTTGATGAGACTTTTCGGCTCGGAAAGAATAGCGCCTATGATGATGAAATTAGGTTTGAAAGAAGGTGAGGCAATTGTTCATCCGTGGATGTCCAAAACCGTGGAACGAGCCCAAAAAAGAGTGGAATCTTATAACTTTGAAATAAGAAAACAACTTATTCAATACGACGAGGTAATGAATCAACAAAGGGAAGTTATTTATACCTACCGTAGAAACGTATTAAAAGGATACGACCTTAAAAACGAAATAATCGAAATGATTAAAGATGCGCTCTATGACTTGGCGGAAAATTTGGTTAACTTTGACGATTATCCCGAAAATTGGAACTACAAACCTTTGATAGGATGGCTTAAAACCAACATAAATCTTAAAGTAACGGAAGAAGAACTAACGGAAGGAAGATTAACCAAAGACAATTTGATTTTAAACTTGCAAGAAATCGTTTTGGAAGCCTACGACCGTAGAGAACAAAGTATGGGAGCGGAGGCTATGAGGGAATTGGAAAGAATGTCCCTCTTGAAAACAGTTGATGATTTGTGGCGAGAACATTTGCACGAAATGGATTTGTTAAAAGAAGGTATCGGACTAAGAGCATACGCACAAAAAGATCCTTTGATAGAATACAAAAAAGAAAGTTTTAATCTCTTTCAAAAGTTAATCGCCGATATTAATAAAGAAGTTTTGCAAAAAGTATTTACTTCCTACTTCTTTACACCGGATAATTTTGAAAATCTTGAAGAAATCTTAAAACAGGGACATTTTGAACATAACGAAATATCCGCCTTTTCAAAAGCAACCACAAATTTATCTACAAATTCGCCCGAACAGGAAGATATTCCCAAAATACAACCTCGAAGAGTGGAAAAAAAGATAGGGAGAAATGATCCCTGCTGGTGTGGTAGCGGAAAAAAATATAAAAATTGTCATGGGAAAAATACGGGAAAAAATGAGTAAAAAAGAAAAGAAAAATAAACCGATTTCAGAAGAAAAACTATATAAAATTCTTACGAAGTTATTCGATAGCCGACTACCGATGCGAATTTTATCGGAAGATGAAAAAGCTCGAATCCCAAAAGATGTGCTAAAATATATCTTTAAATTAAAAAAAGAATTTTATGTTACCAGCGAACAGTTTGAAAAAATTATGTTACTGTTCATGTTATTATCGGACATTGTCGATACGAGTGATTATAAAATTTATTATGAAATTGTGAATTTTATTTATTTTATGGATAATGATGATCTGTATATACATGAAATTTTAGAAACAATGCTTTCCGGAATATATGGCAGGTCTTATCATGAAGAAATTAATTAGTTCGGAGAATTTATGGGTAAAAAATTAATCATAGTGGAATCACCTGCCAAAGCCAAAACGATAGGTAAATTTGCAGGCAGCCAATATCAAATAAAAGCTTCTATGGGACATATTCGAGATTTGCCGAAAAGTTCCTTCGGAGTGGATATAGAACATGGTTTCAAACCAAAATATGTGATAGACAGAAGCAAATTAAAGATTATAAAACAACTAAAAGAAGCCACCACTTCGTCCGATGAAATATTTATAGCATCCGACCACGATAGGGAAGGAGAAGCAATCGCTTGGCATCTGTCGGAAGTGCTAAAAAAAGAAATAGGCACAAAACCGCTTCATAGAATAGTTTTTAACGAAATTACCAAGAAAGCGATAAAAGAATCTTTGAAAAAACCGGATAAAATAAATATGAACAAAGTTGATTCACAGCAAACGCGTAGAATCCTTGATAGAATTGTGGGATACAATATCAGTCCGATACTTTGGAAATCGATAACAAAAGGCACTAGCGCAGGTAGAGTTCAATCCGTAGCATTGCGAATGATTTGCGAGCGTGAAGAGGATATAAAAAATTTTGTACCCAGAGAATATTGGAATATTACAGCGGAATTTTCCGATCAAAATAAAAAATTGCCCTCTTTTAAAGCATCTTTGGAAAAAATTAAAGGGAAAAAAATTGATATTGATAATAAATTAACGGCTGAGGAAATAACCAATCAACTTGATAAAGAAAATTATTTCATAAATGATATTAAGAAAAAACAACGCAAAATACAACCGTATCCGCCTTATATCACAAGCACTATGCAACAGGATGCCGCGCGGCTACTAAATTTTAGTGCCAAAAAAACCATGTTGATTGCTCAACAACTTTATGAAGGAATTGATATAGGCGGCGAAACGATAGGACTTATCACATACATGAGAACGGATTCGGTGAGAATAGCCGACGAAGCGATAGTAAAATGCAGAAACTTAATCAAAGAACGTTTCGGCGATAGTGAATTGTATGCGTCCGCCAGAGTGTTTAAAAATAAAAACAAAGCTCAAGATGCTCACGAAGCGATTCGTCCCACTGACCCGTATAGAACACCCGAAATATTAAAGGGACTAAATAACGACCAATTGCGATTATATACATTGATTTGGCAAAGATTTATAGCTACTCAAATGCAACCTGTAAATCTGGAAACGGTAACAGTGGAAATAAAATCTCAAAACTCAATCTTTACATCCAAAGGTAGCATTATTTTATCCGAAGGGTTTTTGCAGGTTTATCCGCACACAAAAATAGCTCTCGGTGAGAAAATCGATAAAAACTATACAGTAAACATGCCTTTAACAAAAGAAAATCTAACGGCTACACAAAATTTTACAAAACCACCCGCTAGATACACCGAATCTTCATTGATTAAAGAATTGGAAGCAAAAGGTATAGGCAGACCTTCCACATATGCCACTATTACAAATACGATAATTCAAAGAAAATATGTGGAAAAGAAAAATAAACAATTTGTTCCCACGGAATTGGGTTTAACGGTAAACAAAGTTCTTATTTCGCATTTTGAAAGCTTTTTTAATGTAAAATTTACCGCCGAAATGGAAGAAAGTTTGGACGAAATAGAATATGGCAAAGAAAAATTAACGGATGTGTTATCAAGATACTATGAAGCTTTGGATAAATTGATAAAAAAACTTGATGTAAAAAAATTAAAATCGGAATTGATAGAAGAAACCGATATCGTTTGTGAAAAATGCGGAAGCAAAATGGTGATAAGATGGGGAAAAAACGGACAATTTTTGGCTTGTTCCAATTATCCCGAATGCAAAAATACAAAAAATTTTACAAGAGATGAAAACGGTAAAATAGTTGTTTCCGAAGAAAAATCCGCCAATGAAAACGATAAGAAATTGGATGAGAAATGCCCTAAATGTGGTGGTGATTTGGTTATCAAAAAGGGAAGATACGGTGAGTTTATCGCTTGTTCCAATTATCCCAAATGCCGTTATACTCGTCCTATTACCACCGGTGTAAAATGCCCCGAGTGTAAAGATGGCGAGTTGGTGGAAAGACGTTCTAAAAGAGGTAAAAGATTTTATGCCTGCACAAATTATCCGAAATGTAAATTTATTATGAACGATAAACCGGTAAATAAAGAGTGTCCGAACTGTAATAATCCTTATCTTGTGGAAAAATATTCAAAAGCCGAAGGCACTTATTTGGAATGTCCCGAATGTAAAACGAAATTCAAAGAATAAAAAATGCAGATAGCCGAAAATATCAAAAGTAGTTTTATCAGTATCAAAAGTCATATACTCAGAACCGTATTGACACTTTTGGGTATTACAATCGGTGTCTTTGCCGTAATTTCTTTATCATCTACGATTTATATTGTAAAATCCACTATCAAAAAAGAGATGAAAAATCTCGGTTGGGACAATTCGATTACCGTTTATGCATCTTCCGGAAGAACATTCAATTTCAGAAGAAGACATTTTAATAGAAGATTGTCGAGATTTATGTATATGCAAAGAAAATCCTCACCGCTTACACTAAAAGATTTTAACGATATAAAAGATAATGTGCCCACAAAATATTGCTATGCCATGGTAAATGATTTCGGTAAATTAATCTATGGTTCAAAAGAAGATAAAATATCTATGGTGGGTACAAATTCCGATTATTTAAAGGTAAAAAAATACAGCTTAATCAAAGGAAGACTTTTTAGCGAAATTGAAATTGATAACCATATCAGAGTTTGTTTGCTTTCCGAAAATGTGGCAAAAACATTTGAAAAAGATACCGAAAAATTATTGGATAAAACGGTCAGATTTGGAAATAACCTATTCAGAGTGGTAGGTATTGTAAAAAAAGAAAAGAAAAAATCTTCATTTGTAAGAATGGGAAGCGACTATGAAGAAAAGGAAATTTTTGTTCCTTTAACTACTGCAATTTATTATTTTAGAACTTCTTCCAAAGTCGATAATATCTATATTCAGGCACCTTCCGAAGAAACGTATGAAATTATGAAAACAAGAGTGAGGCAAATACTTTTGCGGAATCATAATATGGCGCATGATTTCAGTTTTTCCGATATCGGTTCGTTTATGCTAAAAATCAATAATGAAATAAATACTTTTATGAAAAAATGGTCTATTTTGTTTATTACCATAGCATCGGTATCACTTTTGGTGGGGGGAATAGGTTTATTTAGTACACTTATTATTTCAATAGCGGAAAGAATGAATGAAATAGGTATCCGAAAAAGTATAGGAGCAAAAAATTCGGATATTTTTATGTTATTTTTATGGGAAGCAATAATTTTATCAATGATTGCGGCATTAGGCGGCTTGGGCTTATCCTTTGCATTGGTAAAAATCATATCGTCCGTTTTGAAAGAGAGTTATTTTATTCCTATGCAGGGAATATTGTTGGGTTTTGCTTTTTCTTTCGGAATAGGTTTTTTGTCAGGTTTGTATCCGGCAATAAAAGCTTCTCGCATCAATCCGATTGAAGCGATATATTATTTTCAATAATGATAATTTTTTTATTTATTTTATCAAAAAATGTAATGGTGTATCAAATTATTTGACATAAAGAGCTTTATTGTTTTTTTTACCTTATAAAGAAAATTTTTATAGAATGGGGGTTATCTTGAAAAAAAGTTTGATAATTGTTTTTATCTTGGCAGTATTTTCAGGAATACTTTTTTCTGTGGCGATAGATAGTTCCGTTGCTCAATCGGTAGCGCAATTTCATTGGGATGTGCATAACAGTGCTTCGTCCCGTGCCGTTAGAGTGGATCCTTTAAAATCGAAATCGGGAGCAGTATTGGCTTATGTGGTTTCGTTTGATCCGAAGGGTTTTGTGGTAGTGGCACCTGATACGGATATTTATCCTATTGTAGCTTATTCGTTTACGGATAAATTTTCGTTTAATAATGTTCCCCAAAACGCACTTTTGCAAATTATTCAAAAAGATATGGAAAACTTATTGGCAAACAAAGGCAAACTAAATAATATCAACAATAATAAAGTATGGACGCACTACCGCAATAAGGATAAAAATTATTTTACTTCAAACAGATTGAAACAGTGGCCCCCGAAAGGTGCCACATCTACCGACGGTTGGATTACAACCCGCTGGACAGAAGTAGCTCCGTATAATAAAAAATGTCCGAAAGATCCGAATACTGGCATTCGTACAAATGCAGGTTCGGTATCTGTTGCTTTGGCTCAAATATTTAATTATTTCCATTATCTTCCCAAAGTTACTTTCAATTCTTCCGATTCATATCAAACCTTGAACGGCATTAATATTGATTCGGATGCAAAAAAGTATGATTTCCCCGCTTTTTCGGAATTAAATAACAATCTTTCTAATATTCAAAGCAAACTTTTGGCAAACATAAATTTAAATAAAACCGATGCCGCATATTTGATATTTGCTTGTGCTTTGGCGGTAAATATGCACTTTTCTTCCGAAACTCCCGATTCTTGGACTTGGGATGTTTTGAATGCTACAAAAAATAAATTTAAATACACTTCTGCAAAATTGTATTATACCGATAACGACAGCTTTTTTATACATCTTAAAAAGAACTTGAAAAACAGATTACCGGTAAATATTGATTTTAACGATAATTTTGAGCATTCCATCATTTGCGACGGTTATAATAATCAAGGATTCTATCATTTAAATACCGGCTGGAACGAAAAAAACAAATCTTCCATAACGGCTTGGTATCACATTTCAAGAGAAAACAAGGATATAATCGCTCAATCGATAATGTATTTTAAAAAATCCTATTCAACACCTACGGCACAATTAAAAAAGATAGAATTACCCACCGATATTTTGGGACAAACATTAGTGGAAAACGAAGAAACGGTTCAAGATACCACTAAAAAAACAGATATAAAGCAAGAGCTTCTCGAAGCGGCTATAGAAAAAGAAGACATAGCACCGGTTCAACAAAGACAGATGTTTTATGAAGAACCGCCTGTTCCGATTAAACAAGTTGCGCCACGATATCCGCGTTTATTAAAAAAACTGGGGATAGAAGGTACTGTTATTTTATTTGTGGAAATAAAAAGCGACGGAACAGTGGGAGAAGTGGAAGTAAAAAAATCTCTCAAAGCAGGTAAAGGCGGTTTGGACGAAGCGGCTATAAAAGCGGTGAAAAAGTGGAAATTTGAACCGGCAAAAAATGCGGGAAAACCCATAACCGTTTGGGTAAACCTTCCCATAACTTTTACCTTACATTAAATTTTTTAAGCTACTTCGGTAGCTTTTTTTTATTATGAAAAAGAAATTATTAATCGGGATGGTTCATTTAAAACCGCTACCCGGAACCCCTTTGTATGATAATAATTGGCAAGAAGTTATAAAAATTGCCATAGATGAAGCCAATATTTTGCAAAACGAAGGATTTAATGCAATTATCATAGAAAACATGCACGATGTTCCCTATTTAAACAGAAATGTGGGACCTGAAATAATTTCCGCCTTTGCCACGATAGGAACGATTTTAAAAAATCAAATAAAAATTCCGATAGGTATTCAAATATTGGCCGGTGCCAATAAAGAAGCGCTTGCCGTAGCAAAAACCGCCAATCTTGATTTTATCAGAGCGGAAGGTTTTGTTTTTTCGCATGTTGCCGACGAAGGCTTAATGAATTCTGATGCCGGTGAACTACTACGATACAGAAAAATGATTGATGCCAATAATGTGAAAATTTACACCGATATAAAAAAGAAACATTCTTCTCACTCTATCACGAAGGATGTATCAATTTCCGAAATGGTAAAAGCCGCAGAGTTCTTTTTGTCCGACGGAATAATCATCACGGGAAAATCCACCGGTGAACCGGCAGATGTGAAGGAATTGAAACAAGTAAAAAAAACAACCGATTTGCCCGTTTTTATCGGTTCGGGAATAACCGAAGAAAACCTCTCGGAATTTTGGGATTATGCCGACGGTTTTATAGTGGGTTCTTATATCAAAGAATTCGGATATTGGAAAAATTCGCTCTCTTTGAAAAGAATCAAAAAATTAGTAAGTAAATTCAATATCCTTTCAAATAAATTTTAAGAATATTTTAATAATTGCAACATCACCTTCTTGTTATTTGCATAGTCCATAGCGGTTTCAGCCGATATGGTACCGTTTTGAACAAGGTGAAGCAGGTTTTGCTGCATAGTGTACATTCCTCTCTTTTTACCCTCGGTCATCATTTGAAAGAGTTCGGTAATGTTATTATTTCGAATTGCCGCCTGTACCGAATAATCTACGGATAATATTTCTTTTGCAAGTGATAAACTTCCGCGTCTGTTCGGCACCAATTTTTGAGAGACAACCACTTTTAATGTTTCTGCAAGTCGGTATCTTATTCTATCCTGTTCGTTTGGCGGAAACATGGCGATTATTCTGTGTATGCTTTCCACGGCGGAACTTGTGTGCAATGTGGAAAAAACCTTGTGACCGCTGTCTGTTACTTCCAAAACGGCTGATACTGTTTTGGGATCTCTCATTTCGCCCACCACTATGATGTCCGGATCTTGTCGTAATGCTTGAATTGTTCCGCTATCAAAATCGGTAACATCTTCGCCAAGTTCTCTATGAGTGATTAGGCATTTATCCGATTTGTGAATGTATTCTATCGGGTTTCCTATTATTACGATATGCCCCTTATTTTTGTGATTATTCATATCAATAATGGAATCCAAAGTGGAACTTTTGCCGGAACCGGTGATACCCGTTATTAAAATCAAACCGGTTTTTTCGTGTTCCAAATCAAATCGTTTTACAATAGGATGTGGGAAATTAAGACTTTCAAGAGTAAAGAGGTTTTTTCTTATCATCCTAAAAGTAGCGGCTAAATTATCACGCTCAAAATAAATATCACCGCGCAATCGATAAAGATTATTTTCCGATAGGGGAATAGTAAGAGCAAAATCAACATTTTTATCTTTGTATAAAGTTTCCTTTTGTTCCGCCGTAAGTATGTTTAAGAGCATGGCATTTGCTTCGTCTTCGGTATAAAATGTGGTATCGTCCGGTTCTTTATCGGCATATACTCTAAACCAAACTCTATTATTTGTTCGATAACCGCCCAAATCCATATCGGATGCTTCTTGCTCAACCATTTTAAATACCAAGTTTTGAATTTCTTCGACGGCTAACTTTTGCCATTCTTCATTTTGTGTCAAAAGGGATTCAATTTTTCTTATACGTTTTATTCCCAAAAGATAATCGGGAAGTTGAGCCGAAAGCTCTTCTTTAAATGCCAAGCTCATTTTCTTTACCTCTCTATAAATATTTTAGCAACTTTTCACCTTTCACACCTGCATAGAGTTCGATATATTTTTTTACCGGTGAAGAAAGAATTTTAGGATACAAAACTTCCTCCACTTGAAAAAAACCTACCGATTCACTCATTTCAATCATAATTTTAATTGGTTTTTTCTCACCTTTTAGGATATTTACTTTTATTATTGCTTTGGACGAATATTTGTGGATATCGCCTCTGTGCGGTGTGGTTGCCAAAAGAGTGGTAATTCTGGCTCTGCCGCGTTCCATATCACATCCGTCACCAATAAGAACCAAACCGGCTTCCAAAGAATGTATGGGTTGTGTAGCCATATGTCCGAAAATGCCTTCCACAATGATAGAACGCAAAATAACCCGTTTTCTTAAATCATCGGGATAAAATTTGTTTAAAATTCTTTCGATTATGGGAATGGCAAGGTAAACGCTGATAAATTCATGTTTGTTTCTTGCAACCGTCATACCCAAATCGTGTAATAATGATGCTATTAGAACGGCTATTCTACTGTCTTCGGCATCTCCCAAGTCCTCTTTTTCCAAATTAAATTGTATGCCTGCGTTTGTGAGTAAATCAAACATAATCATAGCATTCAAAGCCGCTTTTCTCATATGAACCGGACCGTGATCATTAAAACCCAATCGCTTTATGGATACTACGTTGGCATATTCTTGCATTTCTTGTATTTCGGCATCTTTAAAAATATATTCCGCTACCTTTGCCGCTTTACCCGAAAGATACGAAATTATTTTTTTTTCCAAGTCTATTTGTTTAATTGATTTTTTCATAATTTTTTCTCCTTTCGCTTGTGCCTATCTTTCTATTGTGCTTTTTATTGTCAAAATTTATTTATTGATATGCGTTTTTAATAATGATATTTTTTACCCGTTATTATTGTGTGCGCTCTGTAAATCTGTTCCGCAAGAATTAATCTAATCATCTGGTGCGTAAAGGTCATAGGTGAAAAGCCTATAATAAAGTCGGATTCTTGTTTTACCTCGTCCGATAATCCGTAAACTCCCCCGATAATAAAAACCACATTAAAATTCATATTTTGTAAAAATGTGGCAAATTCTTTTGATGTGAACATCTTGCCTTTTTCATCCAAAGCTATTTTGTATTGTTTGAAATTTTTTAATTTATTCAAAATTTGAATACCTTCTTTTTTCTTTACTATTTCAATGTTATTCGAAGATGTTAATTTGGTGTCGGGAATAAAGTGCCAGACAAGTTTACCGTATTTTTGTATTCTTTTGTCGTATTCTTTTATTCCGTCCGCTATAAATCCGTTTTTTGTTTTTCCTACGGCTATAATATTAATCATTTTTTACTCTAAAATCTTATTTGAACCGATATTGAAACGGAAAAATTTCTCATCGAAGAATTATCTTTGAAGTTTTTATTCAATTTATAATTCATGGAAAAAGTTCCGGTGATGTTTCTATTAAATTTATAATCGGCTTTCGGTGTTATTTCTATACTTGATGACCATTTTTCGGGATGTTTTTTATCTTTTAGGTTATAAATTTTATTTTCCAGCCATTTGATATCCAATTGCGGGGACAATTCGTTTTTGAAATGTATCCTTCTTAAAATAGGCAAATCTATCCCGGAAGGAGCGGAAAATGACCAGCGGATTTGTAAGTTAACCGATTTTTCAATATCGTGTTTTATTATTTGTGTAGCACCGTTATTTGTGGTATTTCGTCTGAATTTATATGAACCGCTTAATGTTGATTTGAAGCCTTTAATCCAGTTTGCATCCCAAGAAATCAAGGGATTTAAATTATAGTTTTCTTCTATTCTGTCCGGTGTGGCATTGCCTACCACTCCCGATTTATTAATGGAATATTGATAGCTTGAAGAAAGGTTTGAGCTTGTGATGATTTTTTCTATATGCAAAAGGTTGCTGGCATTTGAAAATCGAAGTTCAATGCTTGGGAATACGGTCAAATCGGAATAGTTGTGTGTTTGGGATTTGGTGTCTTTAAGTTCTTTTTTAAAGCTCCAAGTTGTGGTTAGTCCGGAAAATATGCTCAGATTTGTATTTAGATTGATTGTATTGTCGGTTTCTTCTCTGCTAATATCATCATCGGGTAAAATATTCGGCAAACCCAATTGATATAAAAATTCGGGTCTTTTAGTTCTTTGGAAATAGCTGCTGCTGTATCTATTTGTGTATGAACTGGTAATATTTGATATGTTAGTAAGGTAGTTAAGCATCTTAACAAAGATATTTTTGCTTTTTATTTTGTTTTTATTACCTTTTCCGTCTTTTTGGTAAGAGTTTTTATTTCCGTATTTGTCTTTTGTACCGGATGATTTATCATTTTTTTCAATTTCTTTGAAGTCTTTTTTTTCTTCGTTCTTATATGAATCATAAGAGGTATTTTTATCAAATGAATAATTTTCTTCTTTATATTCCTCTTTCTTTTCTTTTTCTTCCTTTTTTTCTTTATTTTCGGAATCTTTTTTGTCCGATTTTTTATCCGAAGATAATTTTTTGTCTAACCAATTCACAAAAGAAATTAATAAATCTTTATTTTTCAAATTAAAATTAACCGTTGTATTTCTTTGTACATCGCCCAAATAGTACAGAGTGTCTGCGATACCGGTTTTTTTGTGGTTATCGGAATATGTAACCGAGGGGTTTAGCGAAAAGGTGAAAACCTTGTCCAAATAATGCGGTGAAAAAGAAGAAGAAATATTTTGAACTCTGCTTTTTTCTATACCTATGGGTATTTTTTTATAATAATTATCCACGTTTAAATCTCTCGTCGTTTGAAGAGAATAGGTAAATCCCAAGTCGGAAAACATTTGATAAGTGATGCTGTTGTTAGTTTCAAATTTCTTTTCGGGATAGGTGTTTATATCTTTTTGCCATTTTAATGAATCGTTCACGGTGGAATATGTCCATTTGGTTTTATCATCGTTTGTGTAAACAAAAGTATTGGAAAAATTTTTTGGAAAGAAAAAGAATCTATAATTTTTTAGTATTTTAATATCGATTGATTCCTGCGGTATATCCAAATTGTAAATAATTTTTCCCGAATATGTTTTTGAGGTGTCACGAGTTACGGAAGTGTTATTTTTTACATTGTTATAACTGAAATATAATTCGGTTTTCTTTAATGTGTATTCCAATATCTTGGATCTGGGTGTTTTGTTCATTTTATAATTTATGGATGTGGAAAATTTGGTAGATTTTTGCACTTCTCTTTTTTTCTCTTCTGCGGGAAGTTTATCCACCGATAAGTCGGAATTGGCTTTGTACAAAGGTACACTGTATCTATTTTCTTTGCTTAATGTGAGAGGTAAACTAATTCCCCATTCAGCAGGGAAAAATTTTCCCAAGTGCCAATGGTTGGTTAATGTTAGGCTTTTTGAATCCGTTAAACTCGGATTTGTATTTCGTGATGCGGAATTTAAAAAGTTCGGTGTTATGGAATTATAACTCAAATTAACATCCGAAATACCTGCCAAATTAAATGTAAATGTGGTATTGAATTTAAAACCGGCTTCCTGATAAGCATCCACAACCCTGATGTCGTCATAATAGACAATGCCGTTAAAACTTTCTTGAGCGGGTGAGATTCCGAAGGAAAGCATTTTAACGTTAGTAAGTGTGGGCCATTGATTTTTTTGATGAACGATTTTTATTTTGTATTTGCCCACTGTTGCCGTGGAATCCTGATCATTTGTCAATAATTCCGATTTTAATTTTGTTAAATCGGAAAATTCTATCTCAAACTGTTTCCAGTAGCTTCTTTTCATCTTTGCGATACCGTCTTTTATGTCGGCATCATAGGGATTAACCTTTAATGAATCATAACGTATCTCATAATAATTTAGCGTGTCGGTGCCTATTCTAAAATATAAGTGTAGATATTCATTATCGTTGTATTCGCTTTCTTCGGATTTTTCGGCATAAACCAAAAATCGTAGTTTTTTATAATTGATAAGGCTTATGCCTTTGCTACTGGCATAATTATTGGCTGAGAAATCGTTTATTTTTTCACTAATCAGTGCCAGATGATTTTCTTGAATATTCGTATAATCCACAAATACGGCTTGTTCCAGAGTTTTATCATGGGTTTTTATAACGGTTTGTTTCGGTTGTACGTAATGCGGATTTTTTTGTGTGTCGGTGGTGCCAACTCGAAAATCTTCGTCGGGTGCCAAATCGTGTTCGGTAACAATTGTGTTATCATCTTCATTTCTCAAAAGAGATTTTTTCCATTTGTTTCCGATAAGATTAAAAAATGCTATGTCAAACTTTGATTTTGCATCCACACCGAACCAAATACGAATATAATCGATTTGTGACAGATCGGGTTGTTCTCCGGTAGAGGATAAAATGGCGTTAAATGCCTTTAATGGGATTCGATAAAATTTAAATCCCGTATGGGTATTTCCCACAAACCATTGGGTAATTTCATTCAATGGGAAACTATATTCGAAATAAACATTGTCGGTATCCAATCGACCGTTACTGTTTAAGTCTTCCGTATCCAATGTGCTGTTATTTTCCGTTCTGTTTATATAAGGAAATTCGTTATTTATTTTTTTATTATCGAAATTATCATGATGCGGGTCTTTATTATCACTGCTATAGCCTTCTTCTTCACTGTTTTTTATACCGTCCAATCCCGTATCTTCTCCGATATCAAGTGTACCGTTTAATGCTCCGCCGTTTTTGCCGTCTTCCGTATTTAAAACCCCTTCTCCGCCATATTCGGTATAAAAGTCTTCGCTTATCTTTCCCATATCGATATTTACGGTAACATTAGAGCCTATTTCTTCGGGCTTTATCATTAATTCTATAAAATCTTTGTCGGATAAATCCACCATATTCCCGATGTATTTCATTAAGCCGCCCCAAAATTGAGTGCCGCTATCCAAACTGTCCGGTGTAACTTTCACCGTCATCACTGGGATTTTTTCCTTTTTTTCTTGCTCCGAAAGATTATCATATACATCACCGGCTCGCCAAGTGGGTAATACAAACCAATTTACATCAGCTTTGTGAAAATCCAATTGATACGGTTTACTGGCGGGTACCCAAACTCTTCTTGTTACACCCAGCCCCATTGTTTCCAAACTTGATTCCATATCTTCCAGATAGGCTTCTTTTTTATTTGGCTGTTTTGTGCTTCCGTAAATATGAGGAATACTCATATTAAAACTACTTTGAAGAGATAATTTGGATTCCGAATCGGTATTTATCAAAGGAAGTTTATCCACCAATTTGGTCAGGAAAGGCATTTTCAGTTTGTAATTTGCTGATAGCCCCGCTAAAATTATACTTCTGTTTTCACCGCCGATTTTGGGACGATCTTCTTTTACCGATTCCGATTGATAGGCAAGAATACCGTTCAAACTTAATAAATCATCACCGTATTTGTAATTTCCTTCCGCTGCCATCAAGGTTTTGCTCTTCAAACTAAAAAGAGGTATATCCTCGTATTCTATTGTAATTTTATCAAATGATGAAATGGCTTGTTCGTTTAAAAGCGTTATTATTCCCAAATCATAATCGACCGTATAATCTACATTGGGCTTCAAAGTTACATTGTTTAATTTTACCACTACGCTGTTTTTTACGATGTTAAATGAACCAATCGAAATTTGTTCCTGTTTTATTTTGCCTTTTACATAAATGAACATTTTGGTTTCATCATTGCTTGTAAGATTATCTCTTTGATAAATTATAGAATCACCCAACGCATAAAACGGATAAATCATGGGAACGATAATTTTTCCCGATTTTAATTCCACGGTAACATCGTCGCCGTTTATTTTTTTATCGCCGTTCGTATCCAATTGCAAAAAATCCGTATAGTATAATCCGTTGTGAAAATAATAATTTTGTGTGTTGTCGGCATTTAAGTCATAAACTTTCAGTTCAAAACCGTCGGGGCTAATATCTCGCATACCCAAGTCATAGATATTTCTACATTGATAAATCCATGTGTCGGTGTTACTATCCTGATTTTTTTTCTTAATCAATTTTACAAGAATAAAACTATTGGGATCGTTTTCGTCATAGCTGATATCACCTACTTGTACGCCGTCTGCTCTGGTATAAATGATACCTATGGTTGATTGTCTGTTGATTGTATTAAAAAATGTTATCAAGCCTGAATACTGGTCATAAGCGAAATCTTGATTTATTACAAGTTCATCGAAATGATAGGTAGTTGTATCGGCAGGATCGCTCCAATTTTTTCCGCGAACGGCAAGTTGGTCGTTTGTAGCATTATCGTCATCCACAAAAATATGAATAACGGTGTTTTCTGCGGGTAGTAATCCGGGTGCTTTAATTACCCACTTTCCGTGATCATCGAGTTTAAAAGCATTATTTGCCCATTCGGGAAAATTTTCGGGGGCATCCGATTGTGTGTAAACTTCATAAAGATCATAGGGGTTATCTATGTAAAAAACGCTTTTTGAAAAATCTCTACTTGAAATAATTGTAGGTTGAGTTGTCGAATTAATGTTTGTTGTTTTTACGTTTTTTTCGGTTTTATCTTTACCCAACACCAAATTCAGGTTCAGATTGCCTATTTTCAATTTTGAAGACACACCGAATAAACCTTGTGTGGAAATACCACCGCCGAGAGAAGAATTAAAATTTGTTATCACGTCACCGGCTCTAACCTCTTTTACTATTTCATCTTCCAAACCCTCATAATGCACATCTACCTTATCGGTTCCGGAAAAATCAATTTGGTCTTTTTGCGGTGTTTTGTGAGAAACTTTTACAAATATTTTTTTCCCTATCGTTCCGTTTAAATTAAGATTTAAATCCTGTTTCATCTTCAATGAAAAACTTTTGTTTCCCAAACCTTCGTTGTATGATTTATTTTTTGTTTTAACGCTTTCGCCTGAAAATGTGATTCTTTGATTACCGTCCAGTCTAAGGTGAGCGGCTTCGTCGCCTCCCAAAAATTTTGAAACGGCTTTCGGCATGGTGTATTTGGGTATTTTTAAAACGATGTCTTTAATCAGTCCTTGAGATGAAGCCTGATTTGAATTTTGCAATATTTCTTTAACTTTTGCCGATAGCAAACTTTTGAATTTATCTTTGAAAATGTTTTTAACATATTGGTCGGTAGTAAGATAATAGGGATGGGTAAAATCGAATTTGTTATTTATCAAATATTGAATTTTGATATAACCTGTTTCGAAATCGGGCTGAATTTTTCTATTGATGTGTAATTCTTTTGAAAAGTAGAAATTATCTTTTAGCAAGGATATGTTGGATAGATAGCCTTTGTAAAGGTTTATTTTATTATTATCCAAAGGTTGAAAATCATCCAAATAATATTTCGGAAGAAAAACAGTTGCACTTATTGATATGGAAAACAAAAGAAAAAGGGAAAAGAGAAGAAAAAACCGTTTATTCATTAATTTTTTACGAATTTGCAATTAAATTTAATCCTATAAGCGTAAGATTTTTATTTACCGAATCAATTTCTTCGGAAATTTCGGATAACATTTCAGCCATTCCGCCGGTAGCCACAACCGTAATTTCGCCAATAGACGAATATTCTTTTTTTATCTCCCGAACAAAACCGTCTATAATAAATGCATGTCCTTTTATTATTCCCGATAATAAGGCATCTTTCGTATTTGTTCCCAAAATGGTGTTTGGGGTTTCCAATCTGATATTCGATAAAAGGGATGCTTTGTTAAAAAGCGAATTTGCAGAGGTTACAATCCCCGGAATTATGGAAGTACCGTAAAAATAACCGTTTTTCCCCACAAGCTGAATGGTGGTGGCTGTTCCCAAATCGCAAACAATTACATTGGTTTTATATATCTCTTTTGCCGCAAAGGCATTTACCAATAAATCGGCACCGATATTTTCGGGATTTTCCATAGGGAATATCAATCCCAAGTCGGTTTTTGACGACACTATAATGCAATTTTTTTTTATATATTTTTTGGTAAGATGATCAAAAACGCGAGTAAGGGGCGGAACCACGGAGGATAGTATAACATTTGATATCTTTTCCAAAGATATTATATCCCCGAAGAGACTTTTTATAATCACATAGTATTCATCTTCGGTTTTTAATCTGTCCGTAGCAATTCTTTTGGATTCTATCAATTCCGAGGAATAAAAAAGTCCGAAAACTATATGTGTATTGCCGATATCTATTGTCAGATTGTATTTTTTCATATTAATAATAAAAAAGCCGACTTGAGAGTCGGCACGTGAATTTTCCTTAAAAAGGTTATAATGTGATAGCTCCTACGGGACAAGTATCAACGCAAGCACCACAATCCACACATTTTCCTTCGTCAACCACAGCTTTTCCGTCAACCATTGTAAGAGCTTCTACAGGACATACATCAATACAAGCACCACAGCCTATACAGGTATCTTTGTTAATTACTACTGCCATTTTTAACCTCCTATTTTTTATAACATTGCAAACAAAAAAAAATCGGCTTTTTTTTTAGCAAGTTTTTTTTATATATTTTTATTCATCGAATAATTTAAAAAATTTTTTTGCGTT
>CAZUGB010000178.1:0-2550 GCA_964619925.1 uncultured Candidatus Cloacimonadota bacterium | reverse complement strand
AAAATTATATGAAGATATTATTGCAATGTATTTGAAAAAGAATCTTACGGAAGGGATTGTATCTTTTGGTATAGGAAAAAAGAAAAATCCCGATTTTATAATCGAAACATTGGGAAAACCGATAGTTATGGAAATAGGAATTAATAAATTGTCGAAATCACAGGTAATATCATATACCAAATATCGATACGGCTTAATAATAAATACAAAAATTGATACTGCAAGTTATGATGATAAAAATAAGATAGTTTTTCTTCCTTTGAGTTGGTTTCTATTGATGTGATTTGGTTATTTTGTCCAAAATTTCATTTACTGCGGAATAGATGTCTTTTTTCTTATTATAAATATCTTCTATCAAATTTTTTTTGATGTTTTTTACTATTTTATGAGAAGTTTCCAAAAGTTTATTATGAATTATTTGTTTCAATTCGGCTTCGAGGCGTTGTTTTCTGTACTTTTCAAAATTATCGGTTGTTTGTAGCCATTTTTTATGATTAAAAATTTCTTCCGAAAGTTTTTCAATTCCGATATTATCTCTGGCGATAACTTTCAGTACGGGGATTTCGCGTTCTTTGGGTTCACCGAGGTTTTTCATCATTTCCAGTTCCAAAACCGTTCTATCCACGCCTTCTTTATCAGCTTTGTTTATCACGAAAATATCGGCTATTTCCATAATTCCCGCTTTAATAGCTTGGATTTCGTCTCCCATTCCGGGAATAAGTATCAATAGGGTTGTATCCACATTTTTTACTATTTCAATTTCGGATTGACCAACTCCGACGGTTTCCACAATGATAAAATCGCAGCCGAAGGCATCCAAAATTTTAATAGCATCGGATGTAGCGGGTGAGATTCCTCCCAAATGACCTCTGGAAGCCATACTTCTAATAAATACACCGCTGTCCGTTGCCAATTGTTGCAAACGTATTCTATCGCCCAATAAAGCTCCGCCGGAAAAGGGGCTGGTAGGGTCCACGGCAATAATACCTACCTTGTAATGATGTTTTCTAAGCTGTTTTACCAATTTATCCGTAAGTGTGCTTTTGCCTACACCCGGCGCTCCGGTGATTCCTATAACGTAGGCATTACCAAGATATGGTGTTAATTCTTTTATTATTTTTTCAGTTTCCTCACCGTTTTCCACCATTGAAATTAGTCTGGCACAGGCAAATTGTTCACCGGTTCGCAGTTGTGATATTAGTTTTTCCACGTTTTTCATAGTTGCCAATCCTTTAAAAAATTTAGCAATTTTTCGGAAAAAGATATTAAATCGGGGGGGACATCAATGTAAAAAACCTTTTTGTTATCTTTTTTATATGAAGAATAAATACAAAGATTTTCAAACGACTCAAGAAAATAACCGAGATAAAGTTTTTCGGCTTCATCCACGTTTATTATGTATCTTCTCGAGCCGTCGGAAAGTGAATTTTTTTCTAAAATATCAAATTTCATTTTTAATCTGTCAAAGCAATTTTTAAAACTTCTTTTATGGTTTGAACAAAAATGATATTAATATCTTTTTTTATTTCATCCTGCAATTCTTCATAATTGGGTCTGTTTTTTGCGGGAATAATAATATTTTTTATCTTTGCTCGTTTGGCGGCGATTAATTTTTCGGCAAGTCCGCCGATAGGTAAAACCTGTCCCGTTAAGGTAATTTCACCTGTCATGGCAAGGTCGTGTTTTACTTTGCGATTTGAAAGAACGGAAATCAGAGCTGTAACGATTGTTATGCCGGCGGAAGGACCGTCTTTGGGAATAGCCCCCTCGGGAACATGCAGATGAATATCGCATTTTTTGTAAAATTCGGGATCAATTCCGTATTCTTTGTAATGAAGTCTGGCATAACTATATGCGGCTTGAGCGGATTCTTGCATCACATCACCAAGCTGACCGGTTAATTTTAATTTTCCGTCTCCGGGCATTTTTACAACTTCTATCTCCAATGTTTCACCGCCGAAAGGCGTCCATGCAAGTCCGGTTACAATACCTACGGCATCTTTTCTATTAACTTCCGAATACAGATGAGGCGGAATTCCAAGATAATCTTTTAGATTTTTTGAAGTTATCGTAACGCTGTTTCCCACCTTGCCCTGAATGAAGTTTTTTGCCACTTTTCTGTAAATATTCATAATTTTTCTTTCCAGTTCCCTCACACCAGCTTCTCTTGTGTAGTTTTCTATAATTTTTCTTATCGTGGCTTTGCTAATTTTTACCGTTAGTTTTCCTTGTATTTCAAGTTCTTTTTCAATTTTCGGGATTAGATGTTTGGATGCGATATTTATTTTTTCATAGGCTGTGTAACCCGGAATTTCTATCACTTCCATTCTATCCACCAAAGGTTGGGGAATGCTGGACAAAGTGTTTGCCGTGGTAATAAAGACCACTTCCGAAAGGTCGTATTCAAAATCAAGATAATGATCTCTAAAAGAGTTATTTTGTTCCGGATCCAGGATTTCAAGTAAAGCAGAAGATGGATCGCCTTTAAAGTCAGAGCCAAGTTTATCTATTTCATCCAGCATAAAGACAGGATTATTAGAGCCTGCCAAT
>CAZUGB010000177.1:0-14286 GCA_964619925.1 uncultured Candidatus Cloacimonadota bacterium | reverse complement strand
GTATTATAAAACTTCCGCCGGTGGTTCTTGGACGGAAATTGCCAGCTATACTACAAGTGTTTCAACTTGGACACAAAGAACATTAAGCCTTCCTTCTCCGAGCAGTGACTATTATATAGCTTTCGAAGGAAACGCAAAATACGGTTACGGTGTATGTATTGACGATGTAACCGTGGAAGGTGATCCGGCATACAGTTGGCTTACAATCAATGGTTCCAATACGGATAGCGATACAGTAACTCAAAACGGTTCCGACTATTTGACATTGGAATACGATTCAAGCGGATTGGCGGTAGGAACCTATAAAGCAACAATCACCATTACAAGTAACGATCAAAATTCTCCGCATTCCGTAGCAGTAACACTTAATGTAGATAATACAAACGATAACACCGCTGATGCAGGCGGTAATAACGGAGACGCCGGAACAGGTGCGGCAACGGCTGACGTTCCGCCGGTACTTATAGGCAGTGACACCGTAGATCCCGATATAAGTATTGATCCGGATGGGAATGTACCTATTGCCGTTGATGTAACAGTATCGGATTCTCCTGCTCATTCCGTTTCCGATCCTTCCAAGGTTGTAATATCATACGATCTTGATATACACGGACAAACTTCCGGTGTGGTTTTATCTTGCGATTTTAGTTTTAACGGATTATCCTCCACCCCTTCATATATTCATTGGTTAAACGGCAGTACTTGGGAAGTTCCCAATAATATATCATGGTCATCCACAAATGTAACATTTGAGATAACACTTTCAAGCAAAGGTGGAACCACAGAAGTTATTTTGAGTAATGATAATCCTCTTCCCATTTCATTATCTTCATTTACTTCCACATACTTAAACGGAAATGCAGTTCTTAATTGGGTTACACAAAGTGAAGACAACAACAGCTATTGGAATGTATATAAATCACCTTCGTCAAATTTCGGACAATCCGAAAAAATTAACAATGTTCCGATAGAAGCAGCCGGAACCACTACAACAGAGCATCATTATTTCTACAATGACAATGGGGAATTATTGGAAGGTAACACATACTATTATTGGTTGGAATCCGTATCAAATACCGGTGAATCGTCTTTATTCGGTCCTGTGGATCTTGTTATAGAAAACAATCAAAATCCTGATGCTCCACATATCATAGTTTATGGACTTCAACAAAATTATCCAAATCCGTTCAATCCTACAACCGAAATAAGATTTGCTCTTAAAGAAAGCGCCAAAACATACCTGAGCATATACAACATAAAAGGTGAAAAGGTTAAGACGATTTTGAACGGACAATATATCAAAAAAGATCAAATATATAAAACCCTTTGGGACGGAACCGATGATTATGGAAAATCCGTTTCGTCGGGTGTTTATATGTACAAAATTATTGCGGGAAGATATCAAAAAATTATGAAAATGATGCTTCTAAAATAATCAATCGATTTATTAAGGCACCTTCGGGTGTCTTTTTTTGTTTTTTGTAATCGCCTATTTTATTAATAAGTTAAAAACGTAAAAATAAACAACCTGCCAACCAATAAAAAAACACACGATAAAAAAGATTTTATTCTTGACGTAATACCTCTTTATAAAATCTTTCTTAATAATTTTTTATAATAAATCGGAGAATTAATGGGAAAATTATTTATAAAAGAGTATCATGAAAATTCCAGTCTTTGGTATTTTAAAACATCTATTATACCTTTGAAAAAAGAAGATATCATAATAGACAAATTTATTGATGAAAAACATAATATCATATTAAAATTTTTCCCTTCCGACGACAAAAAAAAATTATTTCCCGCAACATTAGATATTATATACGATAGCAAAAACAAGGTAATTACTTACCATAATTGTTCCATTTGCAATAATGAAGATTGTCCTCATTATTTTTCCATATTGGAATATGCATATAACTTTCTTACTATTGAAGATATAACGAAAAACGCCGTAAAAATGTTTCGCTCTTCCCTATTGGAATATCACGAATATTGGCAGCAATTGGAGATAAACGGTAAAATCGAGGTAAAAGATTTATATAATCCGAAAACAAATAAAGTAAGATTTTACTTTTCTTCTTATAATAGAATCAAAATTAAAATTATCGCGGAAATTTTAGCGGACAAACTTTCGGAGGATTATGAAGAATCCGAAGTAAAATTGGCAAAAGAGCAAATGAAAGCTCTCACATACAACGAAAAAATGCTTTTAAAAAATTTGCAACTAATCAAAGCATCTTACAGTAAAAAAAATATGTTTTTTTCCGTTTATAAAAATGATATGGAAAAAATATTTCCGTTTCTGAAAAATCTTTCTTATAAAACCTACATCAAAGAAACAGGCGAAAAACTTATCTTTTCCGAAGATAATTTTGTGATGAACTTTTATGTGATTCCGCTTGAAAACGATTTGTATCTCTTAAAAAATCAAACGACCGAAACAATTTCCGCTTTATATTTCGGACATCCTTTGTATGTATTAAAACAAAATGTGGTGCATAGAATCAATTTGCCATTTAAAAAAGAGGTCTTAAAACAAATTTTGGAAAGCGGTCTAAAGCTTTCATATAACGATTTGATTTACCTTTATACCGTGGTAACCAAACAGCTCGGGCTTATAGGATGTCATATCGATTTTAACGAAAAAATAAATTTACCCCAAACATACAGAAACAAACCCGTTATCTCATTCGACATTTACAAAGAAAATGAAAATATCTGCGTAAAAGGTAATTTTAAATACGATGACAATAAAAAAATCCCTATGTCCATTGTTAGGATTAATTCCGACCTCTTTTGTTGTGAAATCCAAAAACATGATAAAAAATGGTTTTATTTGCCACCGGAAGAAAAATATCTGGCGATGGATTTTATAAAAAAATTACCGGTACCGGATATTAATAAATTTGATAAGGAATCGCTACTTATCTATTCCGACAAAGAAAAAATTTCGCTATTAAAACAGGTTGTTTTTGAACAAACAAAACCGGAATGGGAAATAAATTTATCCGACGAATTAAAGAAAGAATTTGTTTTCAAAGTAAAATTAGCCCCGAAAATCATTGCCAGAAAAACAGATTCGATGAATTGGTTTGAATATGAAGTTATTTATAATTACAAAGATATTAAATTTTCGCATAATGAATTGAAACGTTTTTTTAAAAGTAATAAAAAATATTTGGAATTAAAAGACGGAAAACTGATTTATTTTGAAAATAAGGAAGCATTTGATCAAGTGGAAAAAGTATTAAAAAGAAGCAAAAAGTTGGATTCCACTCATTATAGAATGCTTGCTTACAACATCCCCTATTTGTATCAATTAAAATCAATAAACAATTTGATAGAAACGCATGGAGATCAAGCTTTACAAAAAATGTTTTCGGAGCTTCATAATCGTTCATTGCAAAAAGAGATAAAAGTACCGGAATTTTTAAACGGTGTGATGAGAAGCTATCAAAAAAGCGGATTTAGGTGGTTAGTTCTTCTGAATCATTATAATTTCGGAGGAATTTTAGCCGACGATATGGGATTGGGTAAAACATTGCAAACCATTTCACTCCTATCGATATTACCCTCCGATGCCACATCTTTGGTTGTTTGTCCGAAAACATTGCTTTACAATTGGGCTGACGAAATAGAAAAATTTAATAAATCACTTACCTACCTGATTTATGACGGTCCCGTTCAAAAACGAAAAAAATTGCTGAAAGGTGCCAAACCCAATATCATACTTATTTCATATTCGATGATAATCAATGATGTTGATAATTTTAAAGATGAAAAATTTTATTACATTATTTTGGACGAATCACAATATATCAAAAACCCCTATACAATGCGTTCCACGGCAATAAAAAAACTTAACGGAAAACACAAACTTTGTCTTACGGGTACCCCGATTCAAAATAATCCTATCGAACTTTGGTCGCTATTTGATTTTTTGATGCCGGGTTTTTTGCCTTCGTTACGTAATTTTAAGAACAATTTCATCAATCCCGCCGACGGCAAAGGAATAGAAATATTAAAAAAGATGATAGCTCCTTTTATTTTGAGAAGAACAAAAGAAAGCGTGTTAATGGAACTTCCCGATAAACAGGTACAAACAATATTTGCGAAACCTTCCCCACTTCAAGAAAAACTCTATTTACAAGCTTTAAGTGAAATGAAATCCAAAAACATAGATGTTACAAATCCCGAATATATCAAAAGAAATTACATTAACATTCTTTCGCTTATCACAAAATTGAGATTGATAAGTAATCACCCGCATCTTGTGGATAAAAATATCAAGCTAAATCCCGAATTTTCAGGTAAGACCGAGGCACTTTTGGAATTAATCGAAGAAGCATTGGCCAGTAATAGAAAGATATTGATTTTCAGCCAATTCGTTAAAATGCTAAATATCATCAAATCCTTATTAAAAAAGAAAAAAATACCTTTTTTGTACATGGACGGAAGCACACAAAATCGAAAAGAAGTAATTGATGAGTTTAATTCAAATAATAAAATCAGGATATTTTTGGTTAGTCTAAAAACAGGCGGATACGGTATAAATCTTACATCTGCCGATACCGTGATAATTGTGGATCCATGGTGGAATCCTATGGAAGAAAATCAAGCGATAGACAGAGCGCACAGAATGGGTCAAACAAAAAAAGTAATCGTTTATAAACTTATTACAAAAGGGACCATAGAAGAAAAAATTCTTCAACTTCAAAAGAAAAAGTGGGATATGTTCGATTCTTTGATAAATGACGGACAAAATGTATTTGAAAAACTTACTCCGGAAGATATAAGGGATATTTTGGAATACAATGAATAAAGAAATTTTTACTTTGAGTTCGGAAGTAACCGCGGAACTAAAAATCAAACATTCCACTTTCATATCCAGAATAAAAAGAATACAAAACACTCAAGAAGCAAAAGAATATATCTCGCAAATATCAAAAATTGAGAAAAATGCAAACCACAACTGTTGGGCATACAGGATAAACGATAATATCTACCATTATTCGGATGCCGGCGAACCTTCGGGAACAGCGGGAAAACCGATTTTTAATACGCTCTTAAAGTATAACCTCTATCAGGTGGTATGCGTGGTTACAAGATATTTCGGTGGCGTAAAATTGGGCATTCGCGGTTTGATTGACGCTTATTCCCAAGTTACACAAAAAGCTTTGGAAAATGCTAAAATCATTCCCATTGTAGAGATGAAAACATGGAAAATAGCCTTACCATATACTTTTTTGGAAACCTTTAAACATAAATGCCGAACCTTTCATGTGGAAATTGATAAAACGGATTATTCGGATAAGGTTTTCTTGGAATGCAAAGCCGAAAAAAAATATTGGCAAAATTTTGATAATTATCTTTACGAAATGGTAATGCAAAAAAAAATTGAATTAATCGAAAAATAATAAATTACACAAGGCAATAATGAGCGTTTTTTAAGGGTCTAATTAATACTTTACAATAATAATGAGAAATTTTTTTTGGCTTGTTGCAATAAATTTGAAAAATAAGGGAAAATTATGAAAAACACTGCTTTTATTCTTATTATTTTGTTGATAGTGGTTAATGCCTTTTCCGATACTTTTATAATACCGGATTACAAAGACAAAGTGGATTTGAACACTGCCACATACGATGAAATAGCCAAACTTCCGATAACCGAACAGCAAGCAAAAGATATATACAACTATCGGGAATATATCGCGTTTTTCAAGTCGATTTACGATTTAAGAAAAATTCCGTCAATTGATCAGGAAACTCTTTTGAAATTAAAACCACTGGTAATTATATCTCACCATAAATTGGAAGACAAAGCCGCACAACGAAGAGAAGAAATTCATTACCTTATTGAGCGTTTGGGAAGCAACGAAGGTTCTCAGGAAGGCACGTCGGATATTTGGGAAGACTTTTTGATGACTCCGAGAAACATTAATAAACTGTATTTTTCCGAACTTATGAACATTCCTAATGTTTCTTCAATTGATGCCGCCGCTATAATGAATGTGAAAAAAATGGGAGATCATATTTCAAGTTATAGAAACTTAAGAAAAGTTCCCGGATTATCTCATTACGGTGCGGTGAATTTGAAAAATTATGTTTTTTACAAAAGAAATCCTCAAGAAGACAGGCTATACGTGGATTATCAATTCAAATATGATGATGACCCCTATGAAGATGATATTCAGGATATGTTCAAAGAAAATATGAAAAGAGATAACAATCATGAAGTTACTCAATCATATTGGGGATTTTTTGATATGGACAAAACAACACCGGCTGTTTTGAATAAATTACGTCTTCGATATAGCAACATTTACAAAGCGGGATTTTTATACTATTCAAATAAAGGTGAAAGAAATCTTTTTGAAAGTAATGCAAAAAACATCTTTAAAAACGGCAAATACTATTTGGGTTATTCAAACGATTTTTCTTTCGGTAAGATAAAAACCGTTGTCGGAAACTATCGAGCTACATTCGGCGAAGGCTTGGTAATGGAAAACACCGATTTTTATAGCCCCAGAAAAACCGGTTTCGGATTTAGCAAAAGAATTTTGGGAATCATTCCCGATCTTTCCCGAACTCAGGAATATGCTCTTAGAGGCGGTGCCTTTCAATTTAATTCAAACCATTTTGATTTTGCCGGATTTTTCTCTAATGATGACAAAGACGTAATGGTTTTTGATAGTAATAAAAACGGGAAAATTGATAATGATGACGATATTTTTTCTTTTGTAACCTTAACTCGCAGATTTACAAACAAAGAATTGGAAGAAGCCGAAAGTTATTTTTATCCCGATAGCGTAAAAATTGCCCCCCGACTTGATTATTTAAATGAAAAACTTACGGGTTTTCACATTGCTTATTCGCCCGTTATAGGTAGTCATATAGGACTTACCGCAATCAATAGCATTTATGATAAAGATTTTAATGTTTATCAACTTACCGGAAACAAAAACAACGATTTGAGGTATTTGCTTATTGAAGATACCAAAGATTATCCGTTAAAGAAATTTAAACTGGCGGATTCCGAAATATCGGCACTTTATTCCACAAAATCATATAAATACGGCTATGACAGAAATTATCGAAGAATTGTGGGTATGGATTGGATGGCTACCATTAATAATACATCATTCCAAGGCGAATATGCCGAGCTTGATGTGAACGGTAGCACATTTAAACCCGGAGATGACCCTTCGGCATTTATTGTCAGTTCCTATACCCAATTTGATAATTTTCATTTTCTTGCAATGTACAGAAATTATGATTTGGAATTTGACAATCCCTATTCCCGACCTTTTGCCGAAAGCCCCAAATTTGACGATACAGTATTTAAAAAACTTACCTACGGACTAAATAACACGCTTCTTGCCGACTTATACAATAATAGCGCCCAAGCATCTGCGGAAGAAGGACTTTATCTTGAAACGAGATACCAATTCAATAAATATTTCACCATTTCAAAAGCATATATTGATATTTGGAAACGCAAATCCGATTCGAGACGAAACGTTCGTTTTGAAGGCACTCTTCAATTCCGTCCGATTCATCAATTGAGATTTGATTTAAGATATAAACAACAAATAAAAAGATATGACGACACATTGGATAGAAGTCGTTCAAAAGTGGATGAAACAACATTTAAAATTCGCTCTTATCTATCCAATTTTGATGTTTTACAATTTGAATATAGATATTCACGCACACTTTCACCGCCTTACACCTTGCTTACCAATCCCGCAGAACCTTCCGGTGCCGACATGGCTCAGGCAAACACTTTGTTCAACGGCGATTACGTTTCTTGCGATTATACGCATAACTTTAATAAGACACTAAAAGTAAAAGGCGCAATAATGTTCTGGAAAGGAAATCATTGGGATTTCGAAGATGTAAATCTTGATTTCGTTGATGATGAGGGTATGAAATATTGGATAAAAATTACATCCAATATCGCTAATAATTTGTTCATGTCTATCAAGTTCAAACACGAAAGACGCATTCCTCACTACAATGAATTTAGAAAATACAACGATATTCCCGACTCGGGTGAATATTATTTCCCAAGAGTTGAAAATCAATATAATTCGATTAGAATACAAATAGATTGGAAATTATAATTTTGGAGGATAGATGAAAAAAATAATATTTTTGGTCGTTTCGATATTTATCACATTAAATCTTTTTTCCTATTCCATGATGAATAGAGAAACAGGAAATTTTGTTTATAGTTTGGATGCCAGATCTTCGGCTATGGCAAACGCTATGACAATTGGCGGAAGAAATCTTTTTGATAGCATTACAAATCCCGCAAATGCAGGTTTTTTAAAAAACGGTTTCGCAGCACAAATCGGAGTGAGTATCATAAAAAATAATGATGACCGCTCATTACCTATGTACAATTCTTTTGATGCTTATGCAGGGAACTCCGTTTATGCAAGCAACGTACATTATTTTAATTCAAATGCTTTCGGAATTAGTTACAATAAAAATTTAAGCAATATCAATATCTCATCGGGATTTATTTTCAGACCTTATATTGATTTTAATGCAAAATACGAAGAAGAAGTGAGAAATAATGAAAATTCCGACTTTGATAACTATCCTCCTATTATAGCAAATAACTATTGGGAAGGTAACGGCGTTATAAATTCATATGATTTTCTTTTATCGGCATCATATTTGAATAAATTTTCTTTCGGTTTGATGCTTTCCAAATTACAAGGCGACGATACTTTGGAAAGAAAAATGATTTGGTCAAAACAAGCTCGTTCAATGATGGCAGGTAGTGATTCGCTTTTGATAGATCAATATTATAAAATGACAAGAGACTTTGATGCTTTTTCATTTAATTTAGGCTTCGGATACAATATTTCCAAAAGATGGGAAGCGGGATTTAGCTATTCTCCGAAAGTAGAATTTACTGTTGACGGCAAAGTAAACGGCATATCCTTTACGGCAAAAGACTCTTTGGGTAATCCTTTGGCAATTTGGGGGTATAAATATACCACGGAATTGGACAGCTTGGGAAATGAAGTTATTACCGATACCACAACAATTTCTTATGATGATAAATATAATCCCTATATCTCACCCGCCCGCTTGCGTTTGGGATTTGTATATAAACCTCGCAACATTATGAAAACCGATTTCCATTTTGATTTCGAATATGTTCAATGGTCACAAGTAAATTCCATGTACGACAATGCTATAAATTATTTTGTGGGTGTGGAACATAAAACAAGATTTTATATGCCATTCAGATTCGGTTTCGGATATACTACCGATTATAAGATAAATTATGACGGAAACGTATCCTACGCCGTTAAAATAACGTCCCCGAATTTTAGTGTAGGTTCCGGATTTACATACGGCAAACATTTCTCAGTGGATGTTTCGGCAAATTATTCTCATAAAACATATAAAGCTTTGGATTTATTTCCCGATAGCGTTTATGATTATCAGGATTTGTGGAGCAACTATAATTATTTAAATTTGGAAGACAGAGGTTGGGATAATCCCGATACGGTTAGAGAAAACTTTTTAACCTTAAAAACATCAATTAACTTTACTTGGTAGGAAGATATTATGTTCAAAAAAGTTTTTATTTTATTTTTAATGATGATAACCGTGAGCATTTTTGCGGAAGATTTGCTTTTGGATATTTTATTTACCAATGATGTTCACGGTGGAATAGACAGGTACCCCGCCACTTTTATGAATCCTACGTTTCCACCCGAGTTAGGCGGAGGAGCATCTGCGGCTACATATATCAAAAGTGTAAAAAAATTAGCAGATCACAAAACAAGAGATTATCTACTTACCGATCAGGGTGATTTCTTTCAGGGACATCCCGTAGGTAGTGTTTTTGTAGGTAAATCCGTGATAAAATATATGAATATGATCGGATATGACTACACTGTGGTGGGAAATCATGAATTTGATTTTGGCGAAGATAAATTAAAAGAAGCATACAAACTGGCAAAATTTCCTGTTTTATCCTGTAATTTGGTAAAAAAAGGAACTACCGAATTGGTTGATTATGTAAAACCATATATCATCATAGAACGTTTGGGTATTAAAATAGGTATTATCGGATTAACAACAACAGACACAAAAGATATGAGTTTTCCCGGAAATATAGAGCATGTGGATTTTTTACCCGAAAAAGAAGCTTTGCAAAAGTGGATTCCTATTGTTAAGTCAAAAGGTGTGGATCTGATTTTTGTAGCGGCTCACGCAGGTATTCCCTACAATCCCGAACCGAAATACAAAACAAGATATCTGAATGACAAAGGTGTAAAACCGCCTCAATATATGGGTATGGATGCACAGGAATTGGCTCATGAAGTGGAAGGTATAGATGTAATCTTGGGTGGACACATTCACAAAGGATTTAAAGAACCTTGGGAAGATCCGGTTACCCATACTTTGGTATTGCAAGATTACGCATATGGTAGCAGTGTGGGACATATCATACTAAAAATCGATAAAAAAACAAAGAAAATATCGGGCTATGAATTACCGGCAATAAGAGACGGACAAATGGTTACACTTTTCGAATCGGAATTTTTACCCGACCCTGTTATATCCGATACAATTTTGGCTATGACCAAAAAAGCCGAAAAGGGTATGGACGAAGTTATCGGCGAATCCACCACCGAAATTTCCAAAGTTACAAAAGGAGCTCAAAGTAAAATAGGTAATTTGGTATGCGACGCTATGAGAATAGCCACAAAATCCGATTTTTCGTTTATTAACCTCGGCGGTGTAAGAGCCGGTTTACCTTATGGAGCTATTACATATCGAGATGTTTTTAACGTTATGCCTTTTGATAATCAAGTAGTTGTACTCAAAATTTCAGGTGAAACGTTACGAAGAATCATCGAGATAAGAATTATCGGAAGAAGACACGGTGTTTTTGTATCAGGCGGAGAAGTTGTAATAAATAAAAAAAGAAAAGACTTTGATAAAATTACAAAATTTATAATAGGCGGAAAACCTTGGGATCCGAATAAAATTTACAGAGTGGCTACAACGGACTTTTTACTCCAAGGAAACACCGGTTTGACAATACTAACAAAATTGCCAGAAGATCAAATAGAAAGAACAGGTAGCAGTTTACGAGGTATCTTGGTAGAATACATAAAGAATCATTCGCCTATTTCCATAGAATTGGACAATCGTTGGAAAAGAGACGACAAATCCAAACTTACCAAAGAGATGATTGAAGCTTTTAAAAGGGATAAAGACAGAAAATTAAGTAAATAATTATATTAATAAACGGTTTTCATATCAAATTATTATAAAACTATAAAAAATTATAGGAAAAGGACATTATTATGCTAAATAACATCGGAAGATTAGATGAAGACGATATCAAAGAATTGAATCAAAAACTAAACACGATATTCGAATATCTTGATAATAACGAAAAAGAAAAAGCCAAAAACGAAATTCATCAATTGGCCAGAACACAAAATTATTTTGTAAGAGAATATTTCGGACAACATCTTTTGGATTATCATAATCAGAGAAAAATTCTACCCATTATGAGAAAAATGCTAAAAAGCTCATTTTACGGCGAAAGAGCCACGGCACTTTTTTATTTCTTTAATAAATATGCAAACGAACCTGATAAAATCGTCGATATTATTGAAATAATCTTTGAAAATACACCCTGGGAAACAGAAAATATTTTAAATGAGCTTTGGCGTTCGGCACCTAACGTTATGAAAGAAAGAATGAAAACATGGATAAAATCCGATAACGAACTAAAAAGAGCGCTTTCGTTTCATGGTATGGAAAATATCGCAGATCAAGATCCCGAATACATCATGGAATTTATCGCTCATACATTAGGTGACCAATCTATGGAGGTTCAAAAAAAAATAACACATATTCTTACCCAAGTGGCAAAATCAAAACCTTTCATAGTTTATCCTTACCTACGCTCGTGGTTGATAGATGCAGACGAATCTCATCAAAAAACCATATGGGTTTCTATGAAAAAATTGGCAAATATCATCGCTCAAAAAAGTAAACGAGACAAAACACCCGATTTTGTGCTTCTTACACAACAGACGATTAAAGATTGGAGCAATGACCCTAACGAAAAAGTAAAAAAAATGGGTAGAAAACTTTATGCTATTATACGCAATACACTTGATAAATCCAATCATTACCACAAAAAATCCGATAACAACGGCAGAAAAAAATATCATAGAAACAATAATCCATTATAATGGATAAAAATAATTATTTCGGTTTTAAAGTTCTCGCTCTTATTATTTCATTACTCTTATGGTTTCAACAAACGTTGTTGCAAGAACAAACGGCAATATTATTCATTCCTTTTAAGATAGTAAATATCCCTTCGGATCTTACTCCGAAACCGCTTGATTCAAACAATATAAAAGTGGAAATAAAAGCCAGAGGTATAGATATTTTGTTAATAAAATTTTTGGATTCATATTTCCAAATAGATGCTTCCGATTTTAGATACGGAAAAAATTCCGTAAATCTTTCCTTATCAAATTTGGCTTTACCCGAGCATATTAATATCAAAATTGATAAATTGACGCTAAAACAACATCTTATAATCTCAATGGACAGATTGGTAACAAAATCAAAAAGAATTCATATAAATTACGCCGGTGTAAAAGATTTGGAATATTTTTTAAGCAATAGAATCGTATCAGATAAAAACAAGGTAAAAGTTCGAGGAGCATTGTCTTTGATAAACGATATTAAAGCTATCGAAACCGAAAAAATATCTAAAAAAATGATAAAAGACAATTATTTGAAAGTAAGATTAATTCCTCCGAATAATGATGTTATACTACTGGAACCGGAAATCAAATTCAGAGTTGTACAACAAAAATTGATAAGTAAAACTATCTCGTTAATTCCGATAAAATTTCCGCAAAACAAAAAAATCACCCTGATTCCTCAAAAAGTAACCGTTATGGTTAGAGGACCTCAAAATATTATTGAAAAACTCGACAACACATCCGTTAAAGCATATATTCCCGAAAAAGATTTGAATAAAACAGGTTTTGTGAATGTGAAATTTATAACCCCGAAAGGCGTTTCGGTGATTGATTATACACCGCGCAAAATACAGATAATGAAAAATGAGTAAAATATTAGCTTTTGAAACCTCCTGCGACGATACTTCCGTGGCAATAATAGATGATAATTACAAGGTTTATATAAATCTGGTATCTTCTCAACCTATTCATAACAAATATGGTGGAGTAGTACCGGAACTCGCTTCAAGAATGCATATAAAAAATATAATGCATCTTACTAATCTCGCTTTTGAAAAAACTAAAATTTCCTATGAAGAGATTGATGCGGTGGCGGTTTCGGTAAATCCGGGACTTATCGGCTCACTTTTGGTTGGCGTTTCTTTTGCAAAAGCTTTTGCTTATTCCCTGAATAAACCTTTGATAGCCGTAAACCATATGTTAGGTCATATTTATGCAAACAAAATAGAAAATCCGGAACTTAACCCTCCTTTTGTAGGATTGGTTGTATCGGGAGGACATACCGAATTGGTGGATTTTCATTCTTTTAAGGATTTTAAAATAATAGGGACAACAAGAGATGATGCCGCCGGAGAGGCATTTGACAAATTGGCAAAACTTTTATCTCTCGGCTATCCGGGTGGTCCGATAATAGACAAATTGGCTCAAAACGGAAATCCCGATTTCGAAAAATTTCCAAGAGCTTTGAATAAAAAGGACAACTTCGATTTTAGTTTTAGCGGCTTTAAAACAGCAGTAAGAAATTTTATCGAAAAACATCCCAAAGAATATATCAATGAGCATATCAGTGATTTATGCGCTTCCATTCAATCTGCAATTGTGGATTCTTTGGCTACAAAATCGGTGAATTACCTAAGAAAAAGCGGCAAAAAAACTCTAATCGTTGCCGGTGGAGTTTCTGCTAATAGTTTTTTAAGAAAAAGATTAATAAACGATGCCAAAAAATTTCATTTCAAAGTTTATTTCCCACCGTTAAAATATTGCATGGATAATGCCGCGATGATAGGTGCCGCCGCTATTGATAAATTTAAAAATAAAGATTTTGCCGATTTGAAGCTAAATGCTTTCTCACAAAAAGGCGTTCGTTTTATATAAAAAAACCCCGATATTATTTTATCGGGGTATAATCTTATCAATTTTCCGTTAGAATATCCTTGTCATAAAAGGCGGGAAAAATATCCCGCCATAATTCAAACGAATTGCAATATATTAAAAAAACTGT